>CAZDGY010000602.1:0-4610 GCA_964504685.1 uncultured Kofleriaceae bacterium
GACGCTGCCTGCGATGATGGATCTGCCGGCCGGCACGTCGACCGACATCAGCTGTGCGACCGCGCCCCAGGGCGGCTCGAACTAACAGACGCCGGCAACGAGCCGGCTGCGGGAGGCGGGATGCGAACGAGGTTGGGGTTCGCTGGAGCGATCGCGATTGCGGCCTGCGGATCGCCGACGGTCGGAGGGTTCTCCGGCGGTCAGGTCGAGCAGGCGTTTCCGGTCTCGCCGGATCTCGACCTGCTGTTCGTGATCGACGACGCGGGAACGCAGGACGTCCAGTCCGCGTTGCTCGCGAACTTCGCGAGCTTCGTGACCGCGCTCGATGCTTCCCCGACCGGACGGCCGAACCTTCACATCGGCGTGGTGTCGTCGACCGTGAAGATCGGCAGCCAAGACGTCGCGTCGTACGGGACCGTCTGCGTCGACGCCGCCGGCGACAACGGCCTACTTCACAACACCGCTAGCGGCGTGCCCGCCGGTTGCACCGCGCCGAACGGCCGGTTCGTGTCGGACATCTCGCAGCCCGACGGCTCGCGCGAGACGAACTACACCGGCACGCTCCAAGACACGTTCTCGTGTATCGCCGACCTCGGCTCCGGCGGCTGCGGGTTCGTATCGAGCCTCGAGGGTATGAAGCGCGCGCTCGACGGATCGAACCCGGAGAACGCGGGGTTCCTGCGCGCCGACGCGATCCTCGGCATCGTGTTCCTGGCGCCCGACGACGACGGCTCGATCGGCGATCCGTCGTTCTTGGATCCGGCGCAGGGTATCGGCAGCTTCGTCGACGTTCCGCTCGCGGCGTACACGTGCGATCAACCGATCTCGTCGACCACGCCGGGCACGTACACCGACTGCGCGCCCACCGTCGGCGGCAAGGTCCAAGACATCGCGTACTACACGTCGTTCCTGACCTCGCTCAAGGATCCGTCGCTGCTCCGCGTCGCGGTGATCGGCGGCGGCACGCAAGACGGCGGACCGCCGAGCTCGACGATCACGACCGGCCCGCTGACGGTCGGCGGGAGCAACGTCGTGCTGCAGCCGAGCTGCTCCGCGACGATCAACGGCAACCTGGCCGACGCCGATCCGGCGATCCGGCTCTACAACTTCATGTCTGGGTTCGGCGCGCACGACAGGTGGCAGACCGTCTGCACCGGCGACTACTCGCCCGCGCTCACCGCGATCGCGAGCTCGCTGACGTCCGCGCTCAGCGCGTGCCTCGACGATCGCGTCGACCCGACCGACGCCGATCCGAACAATCCCGGCGCGCAGCTGCAGTGCGACGCCGAGCTGACGAATATCGATACGACTGGGCCGCTGCCCGCATGTGCGATGCAAGACGCCGCGACGCCGGCGAGCGATACGCCGACGCCGTGCTACTACTTCGTCGCCGATAGCGCCGCCTGCCCGACCGCGCCGTCGAACCTACGCGTCGTGGTCGATGGCGCGCTCGACGGGACCGCGTCGCTGTCGCTGACCTGTGCGACGCCCGAGTCTTAGTAGCGCACTCTGCACTGTCATCGCCGTCGAAGCCGACGCCGGCGCACGTCATCCGTCGTCGGCCGCCGCCGGGCGCCGTCGCCGCGGTCTCGGAAGTACACGTTGATCGTCCATCGGCAACGCGGGATACTGCGACATGCGCGCCGCCGTTCGAGCCGCACTTCTGTTGTCCGTTCTGATGCCCGCCTTCGGCTGCGGGCGACCAGCGACGGCGCCTCTCGATGCGGCACCTTTCGATGCGGCGCCGCCCGATGCAAACACGAAGCTGAACGAGCTCGGCGCGGCGCTGCTTGCTCAAGACCAGACGATGGTGGCGAGCTACACCAGTCAGATCGAAGACTCGGTGACCGCGCTCTACGTCGCGTTGACGACTCTCGAGCTGCAAGCCGATCCGGACGCGGCGAAGACCTTCATCGAAGAGTCGTTCGTCTTGCAGAACCTCGTGGCCGGCATGAACTATGGCTGTTTCACGTTTACGCCCACCGACACCGACCCCAACGCGACGGCATTCGCGTCGATGGTCCTGTCCGTGCTCTGGAATCGCTGGTCCACGGTATTCGATCCCGTCTACCAGGCGGAGCTCCGCATGCGCATGGCCGCGGCGGGCGCCTGTCTTCTCAACAACGCGGTCAGCGGCGGCCTTGCGTATACGAACATCTACGTGCAGAGCGCGGTCAGCCTCGTGCTCCTCGGGGAAGCCATCGGCGACTCCGCAATGGCGAGTGCGGGATACGATCGCCTCGACGCTTGGTACGCGTTCACGCAGCTCGGTGGTGTCGCGGAGTACATCAGTCCGACGTACACGGCTGTCGATATCAACGCCTTGAACATGGCCTACCTGTTCGCGCTCGATCCGGGTGAGCACATCAAGGCCAAGAACGCGCTCGACTTCCTGTGGACCGACGTGAAAGCGAACGTGTTCCCGGCGACGGGCAACCTCGCCGGCGCGCACTCGCGCGACTACGATTGGATGCAAGGCGTCGACGACATCGCGATGAACCTCCAGCTGTGGTTCGAGGCCGATCTGGATTCACTGTCGACGCTCGGCGGCAGCTTGACCGGGCAGATGACAAACCTCCAGAACATCCTGCTCTACGAGAACGCGATCGCGGCGAGTTCCTACCATCCGAGCTGGGATTCGCTCCCCGTCTCTAGCGATGTGAGCAGAGGGCGATTCATCTCCGAGGCCTTCCCGACCTCGATCACGAGCGGTGGACTTCCCGGCACCGTCGGCACCCGCGAAAACTACGTGACCCCAGACTTCGCGCTGGGCTACTCGAATCCGGCTACCGGCGCGCAGAACAAGAACGTCAACTTGAGCCTCAACACCACGAAGCAAGGCTTTCCCAACATCACAGTCGTGCCGGAGCTGTACGACGATCCGTACGGAGAGGAAGACGACAATGCTTTTGCGACGCCTGGCGGGCCAACAGGCGTCGAGGTTCGCAATCACATCTCGCTCCACCCCGCATGTGCGCAGAAGGGTGGCGCGCTCCTGACGACATTCGATCTGGACGCCAATACTGGGGCGGCGATCGGCTACTTGACCACGAACATCCTGTTGCCGATCAATGCGGACACGATCCTCGTCAACGGCCTCGCGGTCGACCCTGCGACGCTGAGTGGTCCGAGCGAGACCTCGCTTGCTCTCGGCGGCTGGGTGGAGATCCGAGAACAAAACACGGCAGTGGCGATCCAGATGGTCGTGCTCGATGAGCTCGCTGGCCTCGTGCCTCAGAGCGTCCTGAAGGTCGACACTTTCAACTACTACGCGTTCGTCCAGAATCAGATTCCGGAGACGCAAGCCACGCTCGTCCCGACTACGGCGTTGCGCTGGACCGTCTATCACTATCGTGGGCCCGCGCCGCAGACGTTCACGCAGCAGCACTTGAGGGGCGCGATCGTGATGATCGCGCAGCACGTCGCGACGGATCAAGACTGGGCGGCGTTCGTGGCAGGCGTCGGATCGAGTGCGATCACGACCTCGACCTCGACGGATGGCACGACCTGGACCGCCCGCGTCGCGCTCGACGGCAGCTCGAGCCTCGAGGTCAGCCGCAGCACGAGCAGCGCCGGGGTGTTCCAGTCATTCGTCGATGGTGTGCAGGTCCCCACGCCGACGTTCACCGTCGACGGGCGCGATCTGACCACCGCGATGCCGTTTTTTCAGTGACCTGCGCGACGCCCGAGACCTGACTCAGCGAAACCGCGAGTACTCGACCGCGGTGCGCAGCACGCCGAGGCCGTACGTGACGCTGCGGCGAAAGCTGATCGACGATGCTTCTTCGAAGTAGCGCGTAGGGCACGACAGCTCGCCGACCCGAAAGCCGGCTTTGATCGCGGCGCACAGCATCTGGTTGTCGAACACGAAGTCGTCGGAAAACGTCTCGAGCGGCAGCCCCTCGAGCACGCGGCGGGTGAACGCGCGATAGCCGGTGTGGTACTCGGACAGCTTCTGGCCCATCAAGAAGTTCTGGACCGCGGTGAGGCCGCGATTCGCGACGTACTTGTAGAGCGGCATGCCGCCCGCGACCGCGCTCTGCCCGAGGATGCGCGAGCCGAGCGCGAGGTCGTAGTGGCCCGACACCAGCATCGACGCCATCGCGCCGACCAGCCGCGGCGAGTACTGGTAGTCGGGGTGCAGCATCACGACGATGTCCGCGCCAAGCGCCAGCGCCTCGCGATAGCAGGTCTTCTGGTTGCCGCCGTAACCGCGATTCTTCGGATGGACGAACGTGCGCAGCCCGAGGCGCTCGCCGACCGCGACGGTGTCGTCGACGCTCGCGTCATCGACCAGGATGATGTCGTCGACGATGTCGCGCGGGATCTCGGCGACGGTGCGTTCGAGCGTCTTGCCCGCGTGGTACGCGGGAAGCACGACGACGAGGCGGTTACCTTCGATCACGGCGCGACTCTACGGTAAATGACCGCGCCTTGTACAACGGCGACGCGCTGGTAGCGCTCGGCGACGAAGTCTGCCAGCTGGGGATATCTGGACAGCGGGTAGCGCTTCCAATGGTGGAGGTCGCCCGGGGCGGTGTCGACGATCAGCGCCGGCCGGTACTCGCGTAAGTCCTCGAGCAGCGTCGCGAAGCCGTCGGGCACGCCGA
>CAZDGY010000603.1:0-4601 GCA_964504685.1 uncultured Kofleriaceae bacterium
TGACCATTGGCGTTACGGAGCGCACGAAGAGCTCGGCGGGGAGCTGATCGTTTGCGAGGCGGCCGACGAAGATGTCGCCGAGGAGGTCGGCGAACGCGGAGGTGAGCGCGCCGTGGAACTCGTCGCCGCGGTCGCGGAGAGCCGCGACGAGATCGCTGTAGCAAGGCACGAGCACGCTACCGCGCTCGCAGGTGAGCTCGAGCGCGCCGAGGTCGACGCCGACGAGCCGTGGCGCGTCCGTGCTCGATGCAAAGCCAAACGCGACCGTACCGTAGAGGTCACCGGTCGTCGTCTCGGCACCATCGGCAATCGCGACTCGCGCTTCAGCGGCGAGCCGCAAACCCGACGCGGTCGCGGTCACGACCGGTGGTAGGGCGAGGCGCAGCGGCGACATCCGGATCGAAAGATACTCGGTGACGATCGGATCGCCGTTGAACCGTCGATCGAGCCCGACCTCGGCGAGTCGGCGATCGAGGTAGCCGGTGCGCCACAGCTCGAACAGCACCGCGTTGAGCGCGTCGACGTCGAGATCGATCGCGAGCGCGGTGTCGGCGCGCGGTGTCACGCGCGGGCCGGACCCGAGCTTCGGAGGCAGGATCTGCGGTGCGCGACCGAGCCGCTCGAACGCGACCGCGAACGGCAACGCCGCCCACGCGCCTTCGGCGAGCTCCGGCGGTTGGTCGCAATACGTGAACCGCAGCGTCTGGCCGTCGCCGAGCTCGAATGGCGGCGGCGGGGCGAGCGTCGTGATCAAGACGTCGTCGATCTGACGGCGCGCGAGCCGAGTCGCGAGCTTGTCGCCGCCGAGCTTGTCGCTCAACCACTGTTCGACGCGGTTGTCGAATGCCAGCTCGGCGCGCGCCGCGATCCGGAAGTGCATCGCGTTCGCTTTGATCTCGGGGACGAGCGTCACGACGAGCGGAACCGAGACGCGCTCGAAGATCACGGTCGCGATCGCGCGAACGTAGCCGTGCGGCGCGTCGCCGACGAGCTTGCTGTCGTCGGCGTGGGCTTCGAGCCGCGCCCAGCGCACGCTGAGGCCATCGAGCCGCTGGTAATCGCCGACCGCGAAGATGCTCTCGCCGCGCAGCTCGGCGTCGATCTCGTGCGCCATCGTGCCGGCGAGCTGATCGAGCAACCGCTGGCCGACGATCACGCGCCCGCTGCACGGATGCTGTGCCGGATCCTGCAGCGGGCCTGTGAGCTCGGTCGCCCCGACCTCGCGGACGAACCCGCCGCGATAGCGCACCGTCCACCGCGTACGAACGAGTCCAATGCCATCGCGGCTGACCTCGGTACGGGCCGCGAGCGACTCGGGCACGCGGCCGTGATCGACGACGAGCTCGTCACCACCCGTGCGCGCCGCGAGCGCCGCAAACCCGGCGACATGCGCTGCGACCACGAGCGCGCCGATCGCGGCTGCACCTTTCACGATCGGAACACCACGACGACGGTGACGAGCTCCCACGCGACGACCCACAGCGTGCACGCGACCACGCTCGCGGTCATCGAACGCGTAACCGCATCGGCCTCGGGCTTCGGCGCGCCGCCTTTCGCCACGACGTCGCTCGCGATGCCCCACGCATAGATCCACACGAGGAACGCGGCGCGCAGCGCATAGCGCGCCCGCTCCGGCCTCGGGTCGACGAAATCCGCGGTCAACAGCTGCCACGCATCGGTCACGCCGTACGACCGGCACACGAGTAGACCGCCGACGATCATGCCGAGTGCGAACAGCGCCGCGACGAGCGCGTATGCCAGCCCGGCCGCGAGCCATGCCGGCGCCCACAGGTACGACCGGCGATCGACGCCGAGCGCATCGAGCGCGAGCGTCTGTTTCGTCAACCCCATCGAACCGAGCCACGCGTTCGTCGCACTGCCCGATGCCGCGACGAACAGTAGCGCAGACAACGCCGGTGCCAGCGCGACGACATAACTGCCGCCGATCTGCCTCAACAACGCGTCCGGGCGCACGCCGGCGCCGCCAACCTTGCTGATCACGAACAGCACGGTGTAGCCGATCAGCGTCGATACGATCGCGTAGAACACGAGCGGGCGAACGAGCGTCTGCAGCAGCACGCGACCCGCGACGATCGCGAAGTCGCGCGGATGGCGAACGAGCTGGACCGGCGCGCGCACGGCGGCGATCGCAGCGGTGCGAAACGGCGCGATCAGCGGCTCGGCGAAGCGCAGCGCGGATCGGTTCGCGGGAGCCGGGCCTTTCGGCGCGGGACGATCGCCATGCGCGTCGAGGTGCGCGAGCAACGTCTGTTCGAGCTCGAGCACCCAACGGCCGCGCTCGGCATCGTCGTGGCCCGGCGCTTCGAGCGGGCCTGGCCAGCGATCCGCGAAGAGCTGCTCGAGTCGGCGGTGCTCCAGCGACAGCAAGAACAACCGATCGGCCACGCCGGCCGCGAGCGCGACGTCGTGAGTGACGATGATCGCGGAGATCCCGAGCGCCTTGACTTGCTCGCGCACGAGTCGAGCGAGCATGCGCACGCGATGTGGATCGAGCCCGACCGACGGCTCGTCGAGGAACACCAGCTCGCGCTGGCTCGCGAGCACGCGAGCCACCGCAACGCGTTGCGCTTGGCCGCCCGACAGCGACGTCACCGGCGTGCCGGGCTCGGCGAGCTTCGGATCGAGGCCGACGCGCTGGAGCCAGGTCGCGACGTCGTCATTCGCGGTATCGCGAGCAGCGGCGTGATCGATCGCGATCTGGAGGTTGCCGCGGACGTCGAGGTGGTCGAACAGCGCTCCGCGCTGCGGTACGAGCCCGAGGCGATCGCGATCGAGTGATAGCTCCGTTGCAACGACGTCGAATCCCGCGGCGGCCAGCTCGTCGCGTTCGAACAGCACGCGCGCGAACGTCGATTTGCCGGCGCCCGAGCCGCCGAGGAGCACGACGACCTCGCCGGGCCCGATCGTGAGGTCGGCGCCATCGATGACGACGCGGCCGTCGGGCAGCACGACGCGCAGGCCGCGAACGGCGAGAGGGGCGCTCACGCCGGGAACGTTATCACTCAGGGATCGTGGACGTGGACGTGCACGTGCCACGTGACACGTGCACGTACACGATCTCGGATCGCGCAAACCTCGCGATCTCCGGCGATCTTCGACGGTCAACCGAAAAGCGGAACCGAGTCCAACTACCGGTGTCGGAACGTTCGATCGCAAGGCACGTCGCCAAGCGGTCGCAACGGCGAGATGCCGCGACGCAACGCGCTCGAGTGAGCGCGACGCGAACGCGGGCCGGCCGGAGCCAGGCGCACGCGCCATCGACGCAAGGTCCGACTATGTCCACATTTGATTCCACCGCACCCTTTGGCACTGGAGCTCGCGCGATCGAAGTCGCCGCGTTACTCGGCGACTCTGTCGTCGACGTCAAGCACTGCAGCGATCCACGCGCAGGCAAGGTTACGCGCGCCACGTGGGGCTTCGTCGCACTCGGCGCGACGGCGCTGATCGCATCGGCGCTCTCGTTCGGCCTATCGGTGTCGAACGCCGCCACGAACAAAGTCGCGCTCGAAGACTGGACGCGCGTCCAACATCGCCCGGCTCATGCGTTTCGCGCAAATCGTCTCGGCGCGGGCTATGACCTGTTCGCGTTCGGCGGCCTCGCCCTCGGCCTTGGCGCGCTGACCTACGCGTTGTCGCGCGCACGCAGCGAGCGGCGCAGCCCGTACTATCGGATCGGCACCGCCCCCGGCGTCGAGCTCGCGGTCGAAGGTGCACCGGCCGCCTCGTTCCCACTCGTCGCCCCGAGCGGCGATGACTTCGTGTTCAACTTCGGCCCGGGCATCGAAGGCGAGCTGATCGACAACGGCACGACCACGCCGCTCGCCGCCCTCGCCGCAGCGGGCCGCGCTCAGCCGTCGCTGACCGTCGCGGGTGCGTTCGCGCTACCGATTCCGGACCACGCAAAGATTCGCGCGCGCACCGGCAAGACCACGTTCATGGTCACCGCGGTCGACAAGCCGCGGCGCAGTGCTGCTGGAGGCTTCGCGGTGTTCGAGAACCGCGCGCTAGCCTACTTCGGTGGCTCGCTCGCCGCGCACCTCGCGATCTGGGGCCTGCTGCAACAGATTCCGGTCGAAGACAGCGGCGGCTCGCTCGATCTCGGTTCGATCGAAGACACCACCGCGAGCATGCGTTCGGCGGAGACCGAAGTCGCGCCAGATCCGGTGGTCGACGACGACAACGGCGGCGGTGCCGACAGCAAGGACAAGCAAACCGGCACGCAGGCCGCGATGGCATCGGGGGCGATGGGCAACCCGGACCTCACCACTGCGGGCAAGTATCATCTCAAGGACCAGCACGTCGCGCCGTCGCTGACGCGCGAACAAGCGATGGCGAAGGCGCGCAGCGAAGGCTGGCTCGGCCAGATGCAGGCGGCCGACACGTTCACGTCGCTAGTTCAGACCGGCAACGTCAACAGCGGCAACGACGTCGATAGCTACAACGGCGCGATGTTCGGCGCGGATGGTCCAGGCGCCGGAACCTGGGGTATGGGTCGCGATGGCTTCGGCATCGGCGGCGGCTGCTTCGAAGAGCCGTGCGGCACGATCAGCAGCGGTCGCTACAACACGATCGGCATGGGC
>CAZDGY010000604.1:0-4601 GCA_964504685.1 uncultured Kofleriaceae bacterium
TAGAACGTAGAAAAACATCTCGTAGTTCAGCGTCCAACCGCCGGCGAGCGTCGGGTGCAGTAGGCCGTCCGGGTGCAGCGAGTGCGGATCAGGCACGAACAACAGCGAGCGTACGAGCAGCCCCGGATCGGACGAAGTCGTTTTGAACATCGCCGGCGCGACGAGCACTAATGCATAGATCGCGAGCGTTGACATCCAATAGATCGGCACGATCCGAATCAGCCGACGGCGCATGAACCCATCTGCGTCGGTCTGCGCGACGTACGAGATGATGAATCCGCTGATCACGAAGAACAGGTCGACGCCGTTCGTACCGCCAACCCAATGAAGGCCGAGTCCCGACGGACCTGCGCCGTGTGCGTGAACGACAAGCACGGACGCGAACGCCCGCAGCACCTGGACATTGAACACGATGCGGGTGGAAACTGCCGGCTCGCGTGCTGCCGTCATCGAGCCGACCGATCCGAGGTCTCTGAGCGATGTGCGGGATCGTAGGCATCGCCGGCGCCAAGGTCGGCGCGAAGGCGGACCGCGAGTGGCTTGTGCGCGCGCGCGACTCGCTTCGTCACCGCGGACCCGACGACGCCGGCGCGTGGTGGACCGACGATGGTCGCGTGGGGCTCGGGCATCGTCGGCTGGCGATCATAGATCTCTCTCAGGCCGGGCATCAGCCGATGACGCAGGCAAACGGCGGCCTCGCGATCGTTTTTAACGGCGAAATCTACAACTTTCGCGACTTGCAGGCCGAGCTCGCGCGCGCCGGTCACGCCTTCCACTCGCAGAGCGATACCGAGGTGTTGCTCGTCGCGTATCGCGAGTGGGGAACCGAGTGCGTCAGACATCTGGTCGGACAGTTCGCGTTCGCGATCTTTGACGCCAGTCGCGGCCACGTGTTCATGGCGCGCGATCGAGCCGGCGAGAAACCGCTGTACTACGCCGTGCGCAACGGCGTATTGCGGTTCGGCTCCGAGCTCAAAGCGCTGCTCGCGGATCCCGACCAGCCTCGTCGGATCAATCCGGCGGGGCTCGATTGCTACCTCACGCTCGGCTTCGCGCCGGGCGAGCTGTGCATGGTGGAGGGAATTCGAAAGCTTCCGCCGGCGCACGCGATGGTGTTCGAGGTCACGACGGGTGTGACGCGCTCCTGGCGATACTGGCAGCTGCCGGCGCCTGCGGTCGACGCGGGCGACGAGGTCGCACTTCTCGACGAGCTCGAGGCATTGCTCGCACGCGCGGTGAGCCGGCAGCTCGTCGCCGATGTGCCCGTCGGTGTGTTGCTGAGTGGTGGTGTCGATTCCAGTGTGGTCACCGCGCTCGCGGCACGCGCGCAGCCCCGTGTGAAAACGTTCACGATCCGCTTCTCTCGCGACCGCAAGTACGACGAGACAGCGCACGCGCGACTGGTCGCGCGCCACTTCGCGACCGACCACGTCGAGCTCGACGCAGCCGAGCCGACCGCGGACCTCCTGCCGCTGCTTGCGCGACAGTTCGACGAACCGATCGTCGATTCGTCGATGATCCCGACGTACCTTGTGAGCAAGCTCACCCGCGAGCAATGCACGGTCGCGCTCGGAGGCGATGGCGGCGACGAGTTGTTCGGCGGCTACCGCCAATACAATCGGCTGATCGCGATGCGCGAGTGGTCACGCTGGTTGCCCCGCGTCGCCGCGCGCGCGATCGCGAGAGGCGCCGAGATCGCGATGCCGATCGGGATGCGTGGGCGCATTCGCCTGCAATCGTTCGGTGCGGACCTGCGAAGCGGGCTAGCCCTTACCGCCTACTGTTTCGACCGCGACACGCGGCAATCGCTCTTAGCTCGGTACGGTCGCTGGAGCCCCGTGGCCGAAACGATCTGGGACCGGCGCGTGCCCGCGAGCGCTGACATCGTCGATCGCGCGACCCGGATGGACTTCACGAATTACCTGCCCGAAGACGTGTTGGTGAAGGTGGACCGCGCGAGCATGTTGTGCTCGCTCGAAGTTCGGGCGCCGTTACTCGACCATACGCTCGTCGAGTTCGCGTTCGGCAGAGTGCCGACGCGACTCAAGGCGACGCGTGGGGGGCGCAAGATCCTGTTCAAGCGCCTTGCCGCACGGATACTGCCTCAGGGCTTCGACGCACATCGCAAGCAAGGCTTCGCGGCGCCGCTGCCAAGCTGGTTAAAGCTCGCTTCGTGGAGTGCGCTGTTCCATGATGTGCTCGCCGACCCCGACGCCATCGTCGCGCCGGAGGTCTCGGCCCGGCTACTCGCGAGCCAAGCGCGCGGCCGGATGAACAGCGAACGGCTGTTCGCGCTTGTGATGCTCGAGCTGTGGCGTCGCGAGTACCGACTCACGCTCTAACCGCGCGCGTGCGGCGCGACGCGCACGCGCCGCTTGAGCCAACGCCCGGCGGAACGCGCTGCCCATTGCAGGTTATCGGCCAGGGCGGCGCCCACCGACTCGGCCTCGACGGGCGCGTCGATCTTCGACAGCGCAGTGTCCTTCGAGCAGATGAACGCGCGGCGCGAGCGCAGCCGATATTCTTGCGAGCCCGTGTAGTCGCTGAACTGCGGCTTCAGCACGGCGCCTTGGTAACCGAACTGATGGAGCAGGTCGAGCACCGCGCCGCGGGTCGGCACGAGCACGAGCTCGTAGTCGACGGCGTTGCGAGGGTCGTCGAGCGGGTCGTGGCGCAGTTCGAACGCCGACCCCGGCAGGAGCGATAACGAGCTATCGATGACGAGCACATCGCGGTTGACTTGCACGATCTTCTCCATGAGCTCGACCGGCTTGCTCACGTGATAGAGCAGGCCGAGGCAAAGCACGATGTCGAACGAGCCGAGCTTCGTAAAGTCGGTTTTGAAGATATCGCCGGTAGCGAACTCGTAGCGCGACCGCTCGATGCCATTCACCTCGAACACGAAGTTCGCCTGATCGACGTGCATCTGGCGCCCTTCGAGGCCGAACACGAAGTCGGCGCCCGCCTCGGCCGCCGCGAGAGACCAATAGCCCGCGTTACATGCGAGGTCGAGGACGCGTTTGCCGCGGAGCGTGCCGCCGAACATTCCGACGAGCGCATCGAAGAAATACCGCTTGCGCTCCGCGTGCCGCACGATGTGCGTCGGATCAGCGATCGGCGTCGTGTGGCCGCGCAGATCGAACTGATAGTGCCAGCGCGTAAAGCTGTTGATCTTCTGCACGATGTCTTGGTCGTTCATCCCATTGTCCTTGCGGTGCAGTCCGAGGCTTGTAAAAAACGGGGCGTGCCGTCATCGTTCCGCCCATGAGCTCGCCGCGACGACCTTCGAAGGTCTTGCACGTCCTTAACGGGCCGAGCGGCGGCGCGGCGATGAGCACACTTGCCCTCATCGCGGCGCTCGAGAAAGAAGGTGTGCGTTCGTGCGCGGTTTGCCACGATCAGGGCTCGCCCGCGGAGCAGAAGCGGCTGTCCGACGCCGTGCGTGGCGAGGTGTTGTTCACGCAACTCTACTGGTGGAATAAGAAGATTCGCTATCCATTGCTTTTGCGTCCCGCGATGGAAGTTCGCCAAGGAATCCGTACCGGCTGGGCCTATCGCTCTGCATGGCAGGTCAAATCCGCCGCGTGGCGATGGCGAGCTGATCTCATCCACTCGAACACGATGCTCACCCCCGAGGGGTGGATGGCTGCAGGCCAGCTGCGGTTGCCCCACGTATGGCATGTGCGGGAGCTGATCGGCCGCGACAAGCCATTTCGCTTTCGGCTCGAGGGTCTCGCGTTCGGTGAATATGTGGCCGCGCGCGCCTCGAAGTTGATCGCGAACTCGAACGTCACTGCTTCGCTGATCCGTAACTGGATGCCGGCTGGGTTGCTCGAGGTCGTGCCGAATGGGATCGACATAAGTCAATTCACGCCACGCGCCGATGCCAAGCCCGGCAAGCTCGTCGTCGCGATGGTCGCCGGGCTCACCGCGCGGTGGAAGAAGCACAACGTCTTCGTCAAGGCGGCGCTCGAGGTTGATCGTTCGCTGCCGATCGAATTCCGCGTCTACGGGCAGGATCCGTCGAACGGCGGCGCTCGCTCGGTCAACGCATACATCGACGAGTTGCACACGCTGATCCGCAACGCGAACGCGCGCGATCGCTTCGGCTGGCCGGGCTACGTCGCCGATCCGCGCCGGGTGATGTCCGAGATCGACATCCTGGTCCACTCGGCCGATCACGAGTCGTTCGGTCGCGTGATCGTCGAGGCGATGGCTGCGGGATTGCCGGTCGTCGGTGCCAAAGGGGGAGGCGTGGCCGAGATCGTGCTCGATGGCGAGACCGGGTTGCTCGTCCCGCCCGACGATCCCACCGAGATGGCACGCGCGATCGAATCGCTCGCTCGCGATCCGAGCCGGCGTGCTGCGTTCGGCGCCGCTGGGCGCCAGCGCGCGCTCGATACGTACAGCTTGCAGGCCTGCGCGTCGGGCGTGCTCGAAGTGTACGAGGCTGCGATGGGTCATCCGATCAACCCACAACGTCGCTGAAGTCGATCACCCGGATCCCGAGCGGCATCAACGCCGTCTGCATCACGATTCTCAAGTCGAGCCAGAGCGTCCAGCGGTCGATGTACTTCAGGTCGATCGCGATGCGTTCCTTC
>CAZDGY010000605.1:0-4589 GCA_964504685.1 uncultured Kofleriaceae bacterium
GACGGCGTGATCGCCGACTTCGAGGTCACCGAAGCGATGCTGCGCTACTTCATCCAGAAGGCGCATCAACGGCGGACGCTGGTTCGGCCGCGCGTGATCGTTAGCGTGCCGTCGGGAATCACCGAGGTCGAAAAGCGCGCGGTGCGCGATTCGGCGCTCGCAGCGGCGGCGCGTGAGGTCTATCTGATCGAGGAGCCGATGGCGGCCGCGATCGGCGGTGGCCTGCCGATCACCGAGCCGACCGGGAACATGATCGTCGACATCGGCGGCGGTACGACCGAGGTGGCGGTGATCGCGCTCGCCGGCATCGTGCTGTCGAAGTCGATCCGCGTCGCCGGCGACAAGATGGACGAAGCGATCGTCCAGTACGTGAAGCGCAAGTACAACTTGTTGATCGGCGAGCGCACCGCCGAGATCATCAAGAAAGAAATAGGCTCGGCGTTCCCGCTCGAGGAACCGCTGACCGTCGAAGTCAAAGGCCGCGACCTCGTCGCCGGTGTGCCGAAGACGCTGCTCGTCAACTCCGACGAGATCCGCGAAGCGCTGCAGGAGCCAGTCAACGCGATCGTCGATGCGATCCGCTCGGTGCTCGAGCGCACGCCGCCCGAGCTCTCGGCCGATATCGTCGACCGAGGCGTCGTGTTGTCGGGCGGTGGCGCGATGCTAAAGAACCTCGATGTGCTCGTGCGCGAGGAGACCGGGCTGCCGGTGATGGTGTGCGAGAACCCGCAGACCGCCGTCGTGATGGGCACGGGTAAAGTGCTAGACGAGCTGTCGCTGCTCCGCGAGATCGCGCTCAGGTAACCGCTACATGGCGATGACCCTCCAGCGCCGGTTGGTCGACTGGTCGCTCGTCGGCCTGTTGATCGTGATGCCAGCGCTCGTGTTGCGCGCGAGCTTGTCGCGCGGTGAGCCATCCGGGATGGACCGCGCGTTGCTGCGGATCACCGCTCCGCTCGAGGCCGGCGTGACCTGGGTCGTCGGCGGCCTCGGCGGCATCTGGTCGCGCTACGTCGCCCTGGTCGATGTCGAGGGCGAGAATCGCGAGCTGCGCGCGGAGAACGACGAGCTGCGCAAACAGCTCGCCACGATGTCGCGCCGCGCGTTCGACGCGACCGCGCTCGAAGATCTCGCGGTCGTCAAGCGCCAGACGCCGGCCGATACGGTCGGCGCGCGCGTGATCGGTGCGCCGCTGTCGCCGCAGTTTCGCGTGTTGCGCATTCGCATCGACCGCGGCGACAAGGACGTCGCGCCGGGGATGCCGGTGATCGTCGGCACTGGACCGGTCGGTCGGATCGACAAGGTCTACAGCGACTACGCCGACGTCACGCTGATCAGCGATCCCGCCTCGTCGATCGAGGTCGTCGTGCCGCGCACCGGCGGTCGCGGCATGCTGACCGGGCTAGGTCGGCCCGACTCCTACGCGTGCGCGATCGAATGGCTCGAGCGCCAGGCCAAGCCCGAGGACCGGATCAAGGTCGGCGACGAGGTCGTGACCTCTGGGCTCGGCGCGAGCTTCCCGCCTGGGCTGGTCGTCGGCAAAGTCAGCAAGGTTGCGCGCGACGACGGCATGTTCCAGCAAGTCGAGGTCGAGCCCGCGGTCGACGTGTCGCGCGTCCGCACCGCGCTCGTGCTGCTCGCTCCGCTGCCGCCGGTCGATCCCGATGCGAAGACCAAGAAGCGCAGCGAGCCGGCTTTCGGCGGGAGGGCGTTGTAGTGCGCACCGCCACGATCGTGCTCGTCGCGTACGTGCTGTGCGTGTTCGTCGCGGCGGCGTGGCGGCTCGTCGCGTTCGGCCCGATCTACGATGCGGTACCCGATCTCGGCGCGCTCACCGCTGCGTATCTCGGGCTCACCGCGCGACGCGGCGTCGCGTCGGCGGTCGGTGGCTCGGTGTTGCTCGGCTACTTCATCGATCTGATTTCGGGCGCGCCTCCCGGTTTGTGCGCGCTCGTGCTCGGCCTCGCGTGCCTCGTCGCGCGTGGTGTGCAGCAACGGATCTACGTGCGCGGTACCGCGATGACGATGGCGTTCTCGGCGTTCGTCGCGCTCGTTGCAGCGATCGTCGCGCTCGCGATCCGCGCGCTCTATCACGTGCCGCGTGCGAGCTGGTCGATCGAGCTCCGCCATGCCGCGCTTGTCACGATCGCGACCGCGGTGATCGGCCCGCTCGTGTGGCGCGTGTTCAAGCGAATCGACGCCGCGTACGCGCGGACGCATCGCGAGCGCGACGCCGCGCTCGAAGGGTTGGCGCCGTAATGCTGCACGAGTCGTCGCGCGGCGGACCTGCGTTACCGGAGCTGCGGCGCCGGCTGCGCTGGGTCGCGCTCGTCGTGGTCGCCGCGTTCTTGCTGCTCGTCGGTCGGCTGTGGCAGCTGCAAGTCATTCGCGGCGATAGCTACTTCGAGCGCACGGTCTCGAACGTGGTCAAGGAGCACTCGTTGCCGTCGGTGCGCGGCAAGATCGTCGACCGCAAAGGCATCCCGCTCGCCGACAATCGTCCGGCGTTCAACCTGTACGCGACGCCGAAGCTGCTCACCAAAGACGTCGAGGCCGATCTGACACGCATGCTCGGCTTGTCCGACGACGAGGTCGCGTCGATCGATGCCCGGCTCGAGGTCGGCACGAAACGCGATCCGAAGCTGCCGGTGCTCGTGCTCGAAGATCAAGGTCGCGATCGCGCCGCGCTCGTCGAACAAGCGCTCGGCCGGCTGCCTGGCGTCGAGGTCCGGCACGAGCCGTATCGCTACTACCCACAGGGCGAGCTGGCGGCGCACTTGATCGGCTACATGACGCAGATGAACGCCGATGAGGTCGATCGGCTCGCCCAGCAAAACTACGATCCGAGCGAGCTCGTCGGTCGTTACGGGCTCGAAGCCGCGTGGGAGAACTACCTGCGCGGCAAGAAGGGCAAGGAGCACTACGCGGTCGATGCCCGCGGCCAGCGGCTCGACGAGAAGACCGCCGCCGGCCTGATCGACGGCCAGCGCGTCGACCAAGCAACTCCAGGCGCGAACCTCGTGCTCACGATCGACAGCGAGCTACAGAAGATCGCCGAGAAGGCGGTCTCGCACGTCCAAGCCGCCGCGGTCGTGATCGTCGAGCCATCGACCGGCAAGATCCGAGCGGTCGTGAGCAAGCCGTCGTTCGACCCGAACGTGATGACCGGCCACCTGACGAAGGCCGAGTACACGCTGCTGATGGACGATCCGCGCAAGCCGTTCATCGACAAGGCGCTGCGCGCGACTTATCCGCCCGGCTCGATCTTCAAGTTCGCCACCGCGTTTGCCGCGCTCGAGGACGGCCAGGTCGCCGAGACCGACACCACGTTCTGTACCGGCGAGTACGAGCTCTCGGGCACGCACTTTCGTTGTCACGGTACGCACGGCAAGGTCGACTTGCTCGGCGCGATCCAGCACTCGTGCGACGTCTACTTCTGGAGGCTCGCCGAGAACGTCGGGCTCGATCGCATCGCGGAAGTCGCGCGCGAATACGGTCTGGGCTCGCCCACGAACCTCGGGATCAACGGCGATTCGGCCGGGCTCATCCCGACCAAGGGTTGGTACGAGCAACACACGCGGTACAAGGTCGGCTACGCGACGAACGCCGCGATCGGTCAAGGCGATGTCGAGGCGACGCCGTTGCAGATGGCGATGGCGTATGCCGCGATCGCGAACGGCGGCACGCTGTACGTCCCGCAGGTCGTCGAGCAGATCGAGGCGAACGACGGCCACGTGATCGCGACGTACAGCCCGACCGAGGCGCACAAGATCAAGACGCCGGCCGACGTGCTCGACACGTGGAAGCGCGGCATGTGGAAGGTCACGAACGAGCCAGGCGGCACCGCGTTCGAGCACGGTCATGTCGACATCGTGCCGGTGATGGGCAAGACCGGCACCGCCGAGGTCAAGAAGCACCATCGTCAGGATGACGAACGCGATCTCGACGGCTGGCATCCGAACTCGGCGCACGCTTGGTTTGCGGGCTGGGCGCCGGCCGAGAATCCCGAGTTCGTCATCGTCGTGATGGTCGAGCATGGCGGCGCCGGCGGCACCGTCGCGTGGCCGATCGCGAAGCAGATCATCGAGACCTACTACACGCGCCACCCACCGGGCGTGCACCCACCGGCGGCAGGAGGCAAGCCGTGAAGGGCCTCGGGCTCGAGCTACCGCGCGCCTCGATCGGCGTATCGCGCTGGCGGCGGTTCCGCGCCGCGGTCGATTGGCCGCTGATCGCGACGATGATCGCGCTGTGCGCGATCGGCCTGGTGAATCTGTACTCCGCCACGCGCGGCCGCAGCGACCTCGGGTTGAACGCGCAGGTCGTCGCGCGCCACCAGGCGAAGTTCGACACCCAGCTGCAGTGGATGGTCGTCGGCGTGATCGCGTTCGTGATCGCGACCGTCGTCGACTATCGCTCGCTCGTGCGCATCGCATGGGTCGGGCTCGGCATCGCGACCGCGTTATTGCTCGTGACGCGCGTGGTCGGCCATCACGTCGACACCAGCGGCCACGGCTTCACGTATCGCTGGCTCAACATCGGCGGGTTCGCGATCCAGCCGTCGGAGTTGGTCAAGCTGACGTTCGTGC
>CAZDGY010000606.1:0-4579 GCA_964504685.1 uncultured Kofleriaceae bacterium
GATATCGGCGGCCAACAACATGCCGGCGCGATCCGCGGTCCGCGAGAGCGAACGGGCCCAGGTCGAGAGGTTCAAGCCACCGCCGGAACGAGACAGCACGCGTAGCGCCGCGGCGCGTGCCTGCGCACGGGTTGCATCGTCGAGCTTGGCGATCGCGTCGGCCGCCGCCGCGGCCAGCGGATCGTCGGCGCCCGCGTCGGTGCCCGCGGCTTCGCGCGCGATCGCGAGCACGACGGCGCGCAGCACTCGACCGGGGCGGGACGCGCCGACCGCACGGCCGGGCAGCACGAACGTCAGCGCGCGGGCGAGCCGGAACACGAGCTCGGGCCGTTCCGGCGCGGTGAGCGCTTCGTCACCGGCGATCATCACCGGTGGATCGCACGCAACGACGTGAATCTGCGAGCCGAGCTCGACCCGCGAGTACACCGGCGCGGGCGAGACGCCGAGCAGCATCGCGATGCTGGCGCGTAACTTCGCAAACGCGGGAGGCATGTCGGAGTCGCCGACTTGTTGGCTCGCATCGATCTCGGCGGCGGCGAGCGTCATCGGCGCGAGCGTGTGAACGGCGGGGGCGACGAGCTCGAGCAGCGCGCCGAGATCGAGTGAATCGTCGCTGTGGCGCAGCAAGCTCCAATGATCGCGGCCGAGCGGGCCTTTGGGTTGCGCCGCCCCGCGCACGCGATGCGCTTCGTACATCGACTCCATCGCGGTGTCGGCGCTACCGAGCGCGACCATCGTCGACGCCGCGAGAAACGCTGCGTCGACATGACCCGCGGCTTCGGTCGTGCGAACGAGCGCAGCACCCGAGGTCGGGTCGCCGAGCGCTTCACGCCAACCGGCGCGGACCGGATCGCGGATTTCCGGGCGCGCGGTGCGCTCACCGAGTGCTGCGACGTCGGGATCACGCGGCGCGAGGCGTTGCGCGTTCGCGAGCGCGGCGGCGCCGGCGACGCGATTGTCGAGATGATCGAGGTAGAGCTTCGCGAGCCGAGTCCATGCCATCGCTTCGGCGATATCGCCGCGGCCGCGCAACCGGAACAGCAGCCGCTTGAGCGTGCGTTCCCAGCGGCGGAGCTCGCCGCGCGACACTAGCAACGTCTCCAATGCAGTCGCAGCTTGAACGCGCGCCGGGTCGCGTTCGAGCGCGCGCTCGAGGTGGAACATCGCTTCGGCGTCGTCGATGCGCAACGCTGCATCGATCCGGCCCATGTACTCGTGGCCGGCCGCATGATCGGGATCGATCGCGAGCGCGCGGTCGACGTGCGGGCGCGCGGCCTCCGCAGCGGGCGCGGTTGCCCCACCGGCGTTCCACTCGCACCAGCCGAGCGCGGCGTGATAGTCGGCTTCGCCGGGCGAGCGCGCGAGCACGGTCTTGATCAGGCCGATCGCCTGCGCCCATTGCTTCTTCGCCATGAGCTCTTCGGCGAGGCGGAAGTTGAGCTCGGTATCGATCGAGGGCGGCGCCTGGACGAGCTCGCCACCTGCCAGCTCGCGATCGTATTGCGCGCGTCGAGCGACGTCGAGCAACGTCGCGCGCGCTGTATCGTAAGCCGCGCGGATCTCGACGAGCTTCTCGCGCTCGCGCGGCGAGTCGCCGAGGCCGCGCTCGGCCGCGTTCATCAGGTGCGAGCGCAGGTCGTGGGCATCGTCGATCTCGGCAGCGCTCGCCTTCGAGCCCACCATGAGCAGCGCGTAGTAGTCGGCTTCGCGGATCCGCGTGTGCTCCGCAGCGATCGCTTGGGTCGCGGCGGCATTCTGATCGCGCAGCGTGCTGACCGCGGCGAGCTCGGCCGGTGACACGATGCCGGAGTCCTCGTCGTCGACCTCGACCACCGGCTCGATCGGCCCGAAGTCGAGCGGCGCCGCGCCGGACGAGCTGCGGTCTCCCGAGTAGCTGTCCTCGAACAGGATGTCGTACAGCGTGTAGTGCGGCTGATCGCCGGTCGGTGCGCGACCGACGGCGGGCCCGGACGTACCGAGGCCGACGTTCGTAGCTGTGGCGACAACCGCGTCGCACATCACCATTGCGTCGATCGCGAGTCGAGCCTGTGCGCGGTCGCCGATCGCGCGCTCGATGTCGGCGATCGAAGCCCCCGGCGTCAACGCGAGCACGACGCGCTCGCCGAACGTGCGACGCAGCTCGTGGCGCAGGCGCTTGCCGCGCTCGGTCAGCTCGAAGCTCATCGCGTCGAACCGGGCGAGTCGCGCGAGGTCCTCGACCGCGGTCTCGCGCAAGCCGTCGAGCACGACCTCGACCATCCGCAGCTGCATGCCTTCGACTGGCTCGTGGCCCTCTTCGAACCGCCATGCACCTTGCGGCCAGCGCAGCGCTTGCACGAGCTTGTGGCGCGCTTGTCGCCCGAGCTGATCGATCAGTTGCTCGACCGTCATGATCTGCAATGCGACGAGCGCTTCGCCGAGCTTGCCGCCGACCGCCGAGGCGCGCATCACGCCGAGCCGATGCTGCTCCTCGGTGATGACCCCACTGTTGACGAGAAAGTGGCCGAGCGTCTCGTCGCGCGGGGTCGACGTCGTGCTGACCGGGTTGCCATTGACCAGGTCAACCGACTTCGAAACCCGGCCGCGGCGCAGCACGAGCTTGCCGGTCGCGAAATCCTCGTGCAGATCGAGCAAGACCGCGGGCAGCGGTCGCATCGCGAGCTCCCCTGACCGCGACTGCATGGGCTAGCCCAGCTTACACCGCGGTCGGGATTACTTGGCGACGTGACACGCGCACTCGGTGCCGTTCGCCAGGACCCGGAGCTTCGGAATCTCCTTGAAGCACGCCTCCGGCTTGTCCTTGACTTGGCAGCGCGGATGGAAGGCGCATCCAGCCGGCGGATCGAGGGGGCTCGGGACGTCTCCCTGAAGGACGATGCGCTCGCGCCGCGGCTTCGTGTTGCCCGGCCGCGGGATGCGCGGCACCGCAGACAGCAGCGCCTGCGTGTAGGGGTGCTTGGGGTCTGGATAGATCGTCTTGGCGTCCGCGAGCTCGACGATCCGGCCGAGGTACATCACCGCGACGCGATCGCAGATGTGCTGCACGATCTTCAAGTCGTGCGAGATGAACAGGTACGTCAGCTTCTCGGCTTCCTGCAGATCCATCAGGAGGTTCACGATCTGCGCTTGGATCGAGACGTCGAGCGCGCTGATCGGCTCGTCGCACACGATGAACCGAGGGCTGACCGCGAGTGCGCGCGCGATCCCGACGCGCTGGCGTTGCCCGCCGGAGAATTCGTGCGGATAGCGGCCGGCGGCGTCGGCGCGCAACCCGACCTTCATGAGCAGCTCGGCGACCCGCTCGGCGCGGCGAGCCGCGGTCGGTGCGAGGTCGTGGATCACGAGCGGCTCGGCGAGCGCAGCGCCGATCGTCATCCGCGGATTGAGCGAAGCGTACGGGTCCTGAAAGATCATCTGCATCTTGCGGCGCAGCGGCCGCAACGCGCTCTGCGCGAGATGCGTGACGTCGGTGCCGTCGAACGTGATCGTGCCGGCGCTCGGCTCGAGCAGCCGAAGCAACGTACGGCCGAGTGTCGACTTACCGCACCCCGATTCGCCGACGAGCCCGAGCGTCTCGCCGGTCTTGATCTCGAGGTCGACCTCGGACACCGCGCGCACGCTCGCGCTCATCCGCGTCATCGCTCGCCATGCCCGAACGTGGGGCGGTGGCGTGGTCGCTCCCTTCGGCCATGCGATCTTCGCGGCGAAGTGCTTCGACACGCCGGCGGCGCGCATCAACACCGGCTCGGGGGCGTCGCTCACGACGGCACCTCGGCGGACCCGCCCTGCTCTCCCGCGGCGCTCCCTGCCGGGACGTCGAGCGGAAAGTGGCAGCGCACCCGCGATCGGCCGAGCTGGACGAGCTCCGGCTCCTCCGCGCGACACTTGTCTTGCACCGCCGGACAGCGATCGGCGAACTTGCAGCCGACCGGCCATTCGCCGAGTGCAGGCACCATGCCTTTGATCTCGGCGAGGCGCGTTCGATCGTCGATGGGCGCGTCGTCGCCATAGGTCGGCACCGAGCGCAATAGGCCCGCCGTGTAGTGGTGGCGCGGCTGCGCGAATAGCACCTCGGTGTCGGCGCGCTCGACGACGCGGCCGGCGTACATCACGACGACTTCGTCGCAAGTCTCGGCGACGACGCCGAGGTCGTGGGTTATTAGCAAGATGCTCATACCGAGCTCGCGCTGCAGGCGCTTGAGCAGCTCGAGGATCTGCGCTTGAATCGTGACGTCGAGCGCGGTGGTCGGCTCGTCGGCAATCAGTAGATCGGGTTTGCACGCGAGCGCCATCGCGATCATCACGCGTTGCCGCATGCCGCCGGACAGCTGATGTGGATACGCGTCGACCCGATCGTCCGGCGATGGGATGCCGACGAGCTTGAACATGTCGATCGCGATCGCTCGCGCCTCGGACTTCGACTTGTGTTGGTGCAAGCGGACCGCTTCACCGACCTGATCCCCGACGGTGAACACCGGGTTGAGCGATGTCATCGGCTCCTGAAAGATCATCGCGATCCGGTTGCCGCGGATCTTGCGCATCTCCTCGGCCGGCAGCGCCAACAGATTCTTGCTGCCGT
>CAZDGY010000607.1:0-4572 GCA_964504685.1 uncultured Kofleriaceae bacterium
GACGTGAATGACGCCGGTCGCGGTCATCGCGCCGCCGAGGCCTTCGGTCGACAGCTGCTTGATCGTGACTATGCCGTTCGCGTACTCGGCGTCTTGCACCTTCATCTTGTCGATGCACGGGATGCCCGACAGCTCGGTCGTCACGGTGATGCGCGGCGACGTGATCGGCCCGGTCAGATCGCCGCCGCCGCCCGCGCTCTGGGCGAACTCGGGCAGGCCGAACCGCTTGAGCCAGACCTTGAGATCGGGCGCTTCGCCGCTCCAGTGCACGCGCATGTCGTTCTTCGCGATGAACACCGCACCGTCGAATTGGGCGTGGGTCTGCCCGGCGTCGACCATGACGCGGCGGATCTGGATCGTGTCGAACGCATCGCCGGTGAAGATCTGGCCGGTGCCCGACGCGTGGACGCGCACGACCTTGTCGGCGGGCGTGTCGCCGAGTGCGAGGTCGAAGTCGCGCAACGCGAACCCGGTGTCGACGTCGCCGTCCGCGGTGAGCTTGCCGGACAGAAACCGGCCGACCGAGGTCGCGAGCGTCACCGGCAGGAACCGGCCGACGTCGATCGGCTTCGTGATGTCGACGCTGGCGGTCGCGCGATACGGCCGGAGGTCGAAGTCGGCCGACACCTCGACCTCGCCCGGCTCCTTGCCGTTGCGGACCAGCGCCTTGGTCTTCTCGATCGAGCCGTGCTCGTTTACCAGATCGATCTCGCCGTGAACCTCCGCGAGCGTGAGCCGCAACGGGTCCTGGCCGCGGCGCAGCGGTAGATCGAAGTCGAGGTCGTGGAGATCGAGTCGGACCTTCGGCTGCGCGATGAACGGACCGGACAACGCGATCGTGCCGGCGAGGTTGTCGCCGCCGAGCTTGTGGTTGATGCACGTGCGCAGCGTCGGCCCGAGGTTCTTGGTCTCGAGCGCGAGCGCCCATTCGCCGTCGTACGGTCGGTCCCAGTAGTTGAGCAGCTCGCCGCCGATGTGGATCTCGGCGCCATCGGTCGTCGGCGCGGGAACCCCATCCTCGCTGGCGCACGCGATCGTGTGCAGGGTGCCGTCGAGCTCGAGTGTGTTCGCGACGAAGTTGTGACGCGCCCACTCGGTCGGCAGCTGCGCGAGCCGATCGAGGCGAATATCGGCCAGCTCGATCTGATATTGCGCGTGACGCTTCTGGCGGTCGGGATTCTCGGCGGCGATCCGGAACGACTGGCGCGGGCCTTTGTCGAGCACGCGGATGATGCCGTGCCGTCCGGTCAACGCGAGGTTGACGTAGAACTTCGCGACCAGCGGATCGGTGCCGTCCATATAGAGTGACGCGCACTCGTGCTTGCCGCCGCACGGCGTCGCGGCATCCGCGCCGGCATCGACGTTGACGCCGTCGATCCGAGCGGTCATGCCGTACGTCATCGAGCCGTCGCTGTTGTTCTGCGGCGCGACGTGGACCGAGAGATCCAGGTTCTCGATGTGGATGTCGCGCAGGTCGAAGATCGGCGGCGCGGTATCGGCGAATAGGCCCGCGCGGAAGCCGGCTTTGAGCCGCGGATAGAACGCGGTGACGATGCTGACGATCGTCCGATCGTACGCGTGGAGCGGTTGCGGCTCGCGGGTCTGCTCGAGCAGCGCTTCGCCGCCGTGGACCCACAGGTTGCGAACCACCAGGTTGTGGTTGCCGAACATCGCGGCGTGCGCATCGATCTCGCCGGTGATCAGTGGGGTCGACAGCAGCAGCTTGCGGGGCTGCCGCTTCGACTTTGGATCCGGGTCAGGTCGATCATCCGGAGTGCAATCCTCATTCGGGTCGCCTTTGCGGATCTCGTCGGGATCGCCCTGCGGGATCGCCGCGCTGAGTGCGCAATCGTCCCACACGCGCACATCGTGAACCGTGACCGGGATCCAACCGCCCGCGACCGCTGCTTTGAGCGCGGAGGTCGGCCACTCGATCGACCCGATCTCGATCCGGCCGCGCATCCGCTTGTTGAGGATCGACGCGACTTTGTCCGCGAGACCCGGCCCCTCGAACTTGATGCGCAGCACCGCAAAGGCCACGCCCAGCACGAGCACGACCGTGAGCGCGATGGCGAGGAACCACCGCAGGCGTCGCCGTTGGGACCTCTTCACCCTACGGCCCAGACGGTAACACGGCTCTCAAAATTCGGACCTCGTAGGGACTATTTGTCGTCGGTGAGTCGTCGACTCGATTGAGTGAATCACAGCGCACTTCCCGGTGGTGTTGCCGCGCGCGCGGCGTATAGTGGTTAGTAAGACCAAAAAGCGAGGGACCTGAGATGTCTGCCGATCCGACCCCCGAGCCTAGTCTTCTGCCCGCTGTGCTTCGTCGCGAAGCGCTGCTCCCCAACGAGCGCAATCGCGGCCTCGGCACCGTCGCTGTCGTGTGTACGATGGCCGGCGTCGCGTCCGGCCTCGCGCTCGCAACCACGCTGATGGCGATGCAGGTCGCCGACAGCATGACGACGCACTGTCCATACGCCCGTATGGTCGAGATGCCGACCGATCTCGAGCAGCCGCACGGCTACCTCGGGGTCACGACCGACGTGGTCGACGGCAAGCTCGCGGTGATCGAGGTCAACCACGGCACGCCGGCGGAGGCGATCGGGTTGGCTCAGGGCGACCACATCGTCGCGGTCGACGGCATCCCGATGGACACCCGAGCGCAGCTGATGCAGCGGATCTCGTCGACGCCGCCCGGCACGACCGCCGTGCTGACGATCGAGCACGACGGCAGCGTCCGCACGCTCAAGCCGATCCTCGCGACCAGCCCGCACTACGACTACCACTGAGGCGACTCCCGGACCCCACCGAAGGTGGCAGCCTGCCAACGCAGTTGGCGGCGCCGGCGTGTAACTAGTTAAGATCAGGCGGCAGGTCGTGGATCGCCGCTTGCTCTTGGACTAGCTGAGCCCTATGCGTCGCCTCGTCGTCATCGCCCTATTCAGCCTCGTTGGCTGCGTGACGCCGTCGATCCCGATCCCGCCGCCGGACCCGTCTCAGATGATGGTGACGATCACGCCGCCGGATTCGACGTCGACCGGGACCGGCGTACTGAGCTATCCGCCGAACGACCAGTACAACGCCGGCACCGCCTACGTGTTCAACGACACGGTCGGCAGCGGCGTGATCCAGCGGATCGACGCCGACGGCAGCTTCACCACGCAGCCGTTCCCGGCCGTGGTGGGCAATCAGGTCGTCGTGTCGATCACGACCAACCAGCAGACCGTTTCGACCTGCGTGGTGCTCCGCGATGGCCAGCAGAGCGGGACCGACTACTGCCAGTAGCCCCGGAACTGGGTGCTACGGCGTACGGACGACGGTCGCGGGCAGCATGATCGACAGGCCCGCGCCGAAGAACAAGTGGTTCAGGAACTGGTTGTCCTTGTCGGTCACCGCGAGGTCGGCGTTGACGTCGGCGCCGGACGGGTTGTCCGAGAACGCGTAGTCGCGGACCGTGAGGTCGAGCGCGAGGAAGTCATTCAAGAACACGTGAATGCCGCCGCCGAGGTAGAGGCCGACGCGACCACCGCTGTTGAGCGGTGCATCGTTGTTCGGGTTGAGATCGGGCGGCACGGTCATGCCCATCGCATTGGTCGTCGGCTTGCCCGGCGCCGGATCGCTGCACACGCTGGTCGGGCAGTTGCTCGACAGCGACGCGAACGCGATACCGGCCTGGAAGTAAAAGTCGAACGCGACGTAAGCCGAGCTGAACGCAGCGAGCTTGCCGTACCACGGCGTGAGGCTCAGATACGCGGCGCCGTGAAACGGCATCGAGTTGAGGTGATCGAGGTACTCGGTCTTGCTCGGGTCGCGAATCCCCGGGGTCGGGTTATCCGGCAGTGGGGAGTTGAGGACGTTGTCGACCAGTGCGGTGTGGAACGCGGTCGAAGCGACGCCGATCGCGCCGATCGAGAACATGTCGCCGAGGTGGTACTCGAACTTCAAGCCACCGCCGACGATGTGCTGGTAGTCGGCGTTGATCGTCGATTCGAACAGCGGGGTCAGCTCGATGCGATGCTTGACGAGCAAGCGACGATGGCGGACCGCGACGTCCTTCGAGAGATCGTTCGTGCGATGACCGATGTAGTCGTCGGCGCTCGCCTGGCTCGCTGTGATTGCCACGCCGATCAGCGCGGCCACGAATAATGCTTGTTTGGCCATGATCGCTCCGGTCAGCGGAAGGTGGTGTATTCGAAGGAGGTCGGGATCCAGAAGCTGATGCCGACTTGGAACATGATGTTGTTGATGAACGAGCTGTCGGCGTTTGCCGAGGCCTGACTCGCAGTCGTGTTCATCGTCTCGCTGCGATCGACCGGCTCGAAGTGGTCGATGAACGCGTAGTCGCGCACGCCGATGCTGACGGTCAGCCACTTCGCGAGGAAGAACCGCATGCTCGCGCCGACGTTCGGCTGGATCAGGAAGTTCGTGAACCCGGGGAAGCGCGAATCGCGCGGGATGACTTCGCTCTGACCGGCGCCGATGCCGGCGGTGAAGAACACTTCCCACGCGACCAGCTTGTGGTCGAGCACGGCGAACTTGCCGTAGACCGGGACGTAGTGGAAGTCGAGC
>CAZDGY010000608.1:0-4571 GCA_964504685.1 uncultured Kofleriaceae bacterium
CGAACCTAGATAGCAAGAGTCAGAGTCTTGCGTCCTGCCATTAGACGATCCCCGAGTAACGGCGGCCCATTGATTAGCGGTAGCAGGGCGATGTCGTCAAGGCCCGGGACGGGCGACGAAGAAGATCACGGTCTTGCCCGCGACCCGCATGACATGGACCGCGAGCCAGGCGGTCTGCGCCGAACGGCTGATGAACCGGGTGAGCTCGGCGCCGCGGACCCGGTACGGCCCGACCTGATCGGCGGCGATACCGCGCCGGGCCAGCTCCTTCGCGATGAAATCGGTCGTATCACGCAGGCCGCTGCCCGCGACGAGGTCGCCGGTTGCGTCGTGGTGGGTGCCCGGCGGCATCCGTAGGTCCCAGTTGCGATCGGCGCGCGCCGAGGTCGCGGCGAACAAGACGAGCGCCGCGATCGCGAGCCGCATCACTCGCCGAGCAGCGAGCGGTAGAGGTCGACCGCCCAGTCGAGGTCGGCGAGCGGGACGAACTCGTCGCCCGAGTGCGCCTGCGCGATGTCGCCCGGGCCGATCACGATCGCATCGATGCCGTGGTGGGCGAACACCGCGGCTTCGGTCCAGAAGTCCAAGCCCACGGTCGCGCGGACGAACGGCTTGACCAGCGCGGCGAGCCGTTCGCACGAGAACGGCTCGTGCTCGATCGCCGCGTCCACCGCGATCGCCGGATCGATCGAACGCGCGAGCTCGACGAGCTTTGCGTTCCACGCCGAGGTATCGAAGCCGGGGTAGGGCCGGAGCGACCACTCGAGCTCACCGCGCGCGGGCACGACGTTGAACGCGACGCCGCCGGTCAGCGCCGCGATGTTCAGGCATAGGCCCGTCATCCCCGGCGGGCCGGCATGGAGCTGCGCCCGGCCGAGGTCATCGATCGCGACGGCGAGCCGCGCGAGCTGGGCAAGCGGACGCGGCATGAAGTCGGCCTTCGACGAGTGGCCGCCGGTGCCGACGAGGGTCGCGCGTTGGCCGAGGATGCCGCGATGAGCCGTGCCGGCAGTGCGCGCGGTCGGTTCGCACACGATCGCTTCGCGGATGCCGGTCGCGTGGCGCGATGCAAGGAACACATCGATGATCGCGCTGCCCGCCTCTTCGTCGCCCGAGAACAACACGCCGCGGTCGCGTGGCTTCACGGCGTCGAGCGCGACCAGCGTCGCGGCGATCGCGGCCTTCGTGTCGCACGAGCCGAGGCCGTAGAGCCGATCGCCGACGATCGCGGGCTGCCACGGATCGCGCGACCAGCCGGCGTTCGCGGGCACGGTGTCGACGTGCGCGTTGATGATCCGGGTCGGTGTGCCCCAGCGGGCGAACACGAAGGCGCCGGGGCTGCCATCGGTGCGCGGAGAGGCTTGCACGACGACCTCGTCGGCGCCGCGGGCGCGCAGCATCGGCGCGAGGTGCTCGCACAGCGCGAGCTCGTTGCCGGGCTTGCCGTCGCTCCCGGCTTGTTGGGTCGGCATCGCGACGAGCTCGGCGAGCAGTTCGGCGACGCGACTCACGACGACATCCTGTGCTCGGCTGCGTTCGCGACGACGCGCCGCCACGCCGGATGTTTGCCGATCGCTTGCAATGCGCGCGCGAGCAGCGACTTGCCCGGCTCGGTGCGATGCCAGGTCGACGCTCCCGAAGGATGCGGCAAGGCGATCACGTCGGTCGCGACGCCGGCGATCGTCGTGCGCCGGGCCTGGCCGACGATGTCGACCAGCTTGTCGGTGTCGGGCACGAGCTGTGCGATCGCGAGCTTGCCGACCGGGATGATCAGCTCGGGCTCGAGTAGTTTCACTTCGGCCCGGAAGTGCACGCTGCACCGCTCGACCTCGGTCGGCGACGGCACGCGATCGCCACCGCTCGCCGCCTTACCCGGGAAGCAGCGGCAGACCGCGGCCATATAGATGTGGCGGCGAAATGCCGTTTCGGGCAGGCCGATGCTCTCGAACCAGCCGAACATCGTCTTGCCCGCGGTCCACGCGAACGGTTTCCCCGCCGGTCCTTCGTGCGTGCCAGGCGCCTGCCCGACGAGCATCACTGGCGATAGCACCGGCTCACCGGTCACCACCGGGCCGATCATTTCGGGGCAAGCGGTGCACGCGCGCAGCTGGGTGACGTGGCGGCGGAGCTGGACGAGCGACACGGCGGCAAACTATGCCACGTGCATGTAAGCCGTGTGACGCACGCACGGTCCGGAGTTCGGCCAACTGCAGGCAACCCCGACGATATGATCCCTGCGACGTAGGATCGCACCGGCGCCCCGGCGACGACGGGGGTAAACTCACGAGGTGATCACCTTGGAGCACGATCCTCTGATCCGTAGGGTCCTCGGCGCGAATTTTCTCGCGCTGTCGGTTGCGCGACTCGCGATCGACGAAACCGCCGACGGCTGCGCCGCCAAGATCACCGTGCTCGAAGGCGACACGCCAGTCGAGGTCGAGGGCAAAGGCGTCGGCGTTGTCGACGCGCTGTACTCGGGACTACTCGCTCGTTACGCGCGCGAATACCAGTCGTTGAAGACGCTGCAGCTCACCGGCTTTCACCTTGCGGCCGACATCGAGACCAAGAAGGCGATGCACGGTGTCGACGCCGTCGGTAAGGTCACCCTCGACATCACGAACTCCGAGGGCAAGCGGTTCTCGTTCGGCGATGCGTCGCGCTCGATCACGATGTCGACCGCGCGAGCCGTGCTCGCCGCCGTGCAGTATTTCTCGAACGCCGAGCGCGCGTTTCTCACGCTTCACAACGCGCGGCGCGATGCGATCGATCGCGGTCGCGAAGATCTCGTGTCGCGCTACACCGCCGAGATGGCGGAGGTCGTCGAAAGCACGAGCTACGCTGAAGTGATCGCGAACATCCGCAAGCAGCTGCCATAAACTACGAGCGCGTCGCGGCATGGACGAATGGTTGCGCGGCTTCGAGCTGCGACGCCAACCGGATCAACAGATCCTCGCGGCCATACGCGCCTGCGAGCTGAACGCCGATCGGCAACCCGCTCGCGCTGCGATACAGCGGGATCGAAGCGGCCGGTTGCCCGGTGCCGTTGAACACCGCGGTGAACGGCGCGAAGTCACCGGCGCGAAAGATGCCGCCGAGCGGATCGTCGGAGGTCGACTTGAACGTGCCGAGCGGCACCGGCGGCGACGTCACGGTCGGAGTCAGCAACACGTCGTAGCGTTGCCACAAGCCCGCGATCCGTCGGGTCGCGCGCTGGATCCACCGCCACGCGCCGACGTAGCCCGGCCCGTTGACAAGCTTACCGAGCTCGCCCAGCGCCCAGGTCAGTGGCTCGACATCGCTCTCGACGACGGGGCGATCGATCATCGTGGCAAGCTCGCGTAGCTCGGTCGCGACGCCGACGACCCAGATCGCCAAGAAGCTTGGAACCCACGCCGGGTCGGTGAGCGACGACAAGTCGGCTTCCTCGACATGATGGCCGAGCGACTCGCACAGCTTCGCGGCGTGATCGACCGCAGCGACGCAATCGGGATGCGAATCGTGCAGGCCGCCATCGAGGCTCAAGTGGCGACTCGCGAAGCCGATGCGCAACGTGCCGGGCGGCGCGCCGACCTCCGCGGCATACGGCGTGAGCTGTGGCGGCGCGCAATACGGATCGCCGGGCTGCATCCCCGCGAGAAGATCGAGCACCGCCGCCGAATCGCGGACCGATCGCGTCACGACGTGATCGCAGGTTAACCCGCCGTTGACGTCGCCGAGATCTGGCGCGAGCGAGACTCGTCCGCGACTCGGCTTGAGTCCGAACAAGCCGCAGCAGCTCGCCGGAATGCGGATCGAACCGCCGCCGTCGTTCGCATGCGCGATCGGCACCATGCCGGTCGCGACCGCGCAGGCCGAGCCACCGCTCGAGCCGCCCGAGCCGCGCGAGAGATCGTAGGGGTTGTGGGTCGGCGGCCACGCCGGCGGTTCCGACGCGGGCACGATGCCGAGCTCGGAGCAGTTGCTCTTGCCGACGATCACGAAGCCCGCGCGCTTGAGCGCGGTGACGAGATGCGCGTCGTGCGGCGGGGTAAAGCCGATCCGCTTGAGCGGGACCAAGCCCGCGGTGTAGAGCACGCCGCCGATCGTGGCGCCGATGTCTTTGATCAAGATCGGCACGCCGCGGAACGGACCGTCCTCGGGTGCGTCGGCGGTTTTGCGCGCTTGGTCGTAGAGCGGCAGGATCACGGCGCCGAGCTCGGGGTTGTGGCGTTCGATCCGATCGATCGCGGCGTCGACGAGCTCGCGCGGCGAGACTTGTCGGGTGCGCACGAGCTCGGCTTGCGCGGTAGCGTCGAGCTCCGATAGCTGCATCGCCGCGAGCGTAGTCGAAAGTCGTGTTTGACGCCCGAGGTCACGGGCCGTACCGTGGTGAAGTGGCCCCGGTTTCGCGAACCACGCTGATCGCTTCGAGCGGCACGAGTCTGATCAAAGCGATCGGCGCAGGCACGGTGACGGTGTGGGACGACACCGTCAACTCGAGCCGCGCGGTCGAGCTGCCGGCGGGGACCCAGGACGGCGACCTGCTCGTCATGCACGCGACGTGGGCCGTGAACTTCGGGACCTGGACCGCG
>CAZDGY010000609.1:0-4555 GCA_964504685.1 uncultured Kofleriaceae bacterium
CCGGCTGGACCACGACGTCGGGCGCGTTGCCGGTCGCGAGCGCGTTGCCGTGGACAAACGCGTTCGCCGAATAGCCGATCGACGCGGCGAGCTCGACCCGCGTGCCCGGCGGTGCGACCAATACGCCGGCGACCGCGCTCGGCACGAAATTGTCTGCCGCGTCGATCGAGATCTCGATGTCGTGCGCCGGATCTTCGAGCACGTCGCGACCGGCGAACCCGGCCCACACCCGGCGCGTCTCCGACACGCCGACGCGCGATGCCGCGAGTGACAGCCCGACCGCGACGACATCGCCGAACCGGCGCGCCGCGCCGATCGCGAGCGTGTCACGGCGAATCCCACCGGCGAGCCCGGCGTAGCGATAGTCGAATTCGTTGCCGAGCTCGTCGGGTGGCAACTCACCTGGGGCGCGTAGCGTGCGCGCTGATGCCGCCGACGACATCGCTCCCGCCGCGACGATCCACGAACCGACCGCACCTTCGTACGCGATGAGCGGCAACGCACTCGAGGCCGCTTGGTCGTGCGCCTCCTCGTGATCGCCACCGCCGTCGCGCCAGTTGATCGAATCGTCGGACAACGTGACGCCGAGCTGGATCCGCCCCGCGTCGCGCCGCGCGATCGCCGCTGGGTTTACGAGCAGGGCACCGCCGCCGTCGTCACCGACCGTGCCGACTCCCGCGCGCCCGATCGCGTGTGGCGATCCGTCTGCGATCACGACACCGTCGGCGTGCGCGCCGGTACACCACGCGACCAGCGTCACGGTCACGGCGCAACAACGAGGCAACACGCGCCGACGATAGCAGTCGCGCGTTGCACTTTGTTTCGCGATACAACGCCGAAATCTCACCGTGGTCTCTTACAAGCGAAGCGCAGGAAGGAAACCACTCGATGACGTCATTTGCTGCCTGCCAAGTCTCTAGCCCTCTTCCCCGTAAAGCGACTGCGTTTGATGACGACGAGCCGACCGATGTCCTCGGTATGCTCGGCACGCTGGTGTCGACCCCGCTCAACATCGTCGAGCCCGACACGCCGTTGTCCGAGGTGCTGAAGCTGCTCGTCGAGTTGCGGATCCCGGCGGTGGCCGTGGTCGATCGCGGTGGCGTGGTCGGCGGCATCGTCACGCGCACCGACGTCTTGCGCGAGCTCGCTCGCGGTGACAACGCCAGCGCGGCCGACGCGATGTCCGGCTTCGTGTTCGCGCTATCCGCGCGATCGACGGTCGAGCGCGCGGCGGCATTGATGGCGTACGAGGGGGTCGGCCAGGTCGTCGTTACCGGCGCGCGGGGCGAATTGCTCGGGATGGTCTCAGCGCTCGATATCGCGCGGTATTTCGCGATCTCGGCCGGCTATCTGACCGCGTAGGTGGGTCTGTTGCCGTTTGTTTCGCGCTGCTGGCGCTCGAGCGCGAGCGTGAAATACTCCGTCGGTGCAACGGCCCGAGGTCGCGATTCGCGTGGTTTACGTCGAAGACGACGAGCGTCTCGCCCGGCTGACCGTGCAGTACCTCGCATCCCACGACGTCGAGGTTCACCTCGTGACGCGCGGTGATCTCGCGGTGGCCGAAGTGATGCGGATCCGGCCAGACGTCGTGCTGCTCGATCTGATGTTGCCCGGCGTGCACGGCTTCGACGTGTGTCGCGAGCTGCGCACCCGCTGCGACGTGCCGATTATCATGGTGACCGCGCGGGTCGAAGAAGCAGATCGCGTCATCGGACTGGAAGGCGGCGCCGACGACTACGTCTCCAAGCCGTTCCAGTCTCGCGAGTTGCTCGCGCGGATTCGTGCGCAGGCACGGCGCGCTCGCGGCGAGGTCGGCCCGAAGGCGGAGCGGATCGAGCTCGGTGGGCTCGTCGTCGATACCGCGACGATGCGCGTCACCGTCGATGGCGAGCTGATAGCGCTCACCGCGAACGAGTTCGCGCTGGTCCATGCGCTCGCGCAGCGGCCGGGGCGAGTGCTCGATCGCGAGCAGTTGTTGCAGATCGTGCACGGTACCGCCGACGAAGCGTTCGACCGATCGATCGATGTCGTCGTGTCGCGCGTGCGAGCAAAGCTCGAGCGCGATCCGCGCAACCCGCGGTTGCTGAAGACGATCCGCGGCGTCGGCTACATGCTGACGCCCGGTGAGCATCACGGAGGTGCGGCGTGACTCGTTGGTTCCGCACGCTCGCGTCTCGGCTCGTCATGCTCGGCGTCCTACAGACCGCGCTGATCGCGGCGACCGCGGCGGCGATCTGGTGGATCGAAGGGCCGCATGGCGATGCGTGGCCAGGTGAGCGAATCGATCGCGGCGCGCGAGCCACGCTCGAGCAAGTCGTCGACAAGCCCGAACAGCTCGCGGCGGAGCTGTCCGAGTTGCGCGATCACCGCATCGAAGTCTCGATCTATGACGCGGAGCGGACGCTGATCGCGACCAACGTCGATCCGCCGCTCGCGATCCCGGCGCGGCATCACGGTCCACCGCCCGACGGGCGTGACCCGCGTGATGGCGTCGACCGCCGCCCCGACTCCGACGCACCGCCGACCGTGCCGCCGCCCGAGGGTGACCACGTCGATCGCGGCCCCGGCTTCGGGCCAGGTCCCGGCAATCATTCGATGGTGCTCGGCTTCACCGTGCACGGAAAGCGCGGCTATCTCGTCGCTCGCGGAGTTCATAGGTCGCCCGGGCTGACCGGCCCGTTGCTCACGCTGATCTGCGGCTTCATCGTCACCGCGATCGGGGCGCTGATCACGGCGCGGTGGATCTTGCGGCCGATCGAGCGGCTATCCGGCACCGCGCGCGCATTCGGTGCCGGCGATCTCGGGGCGCGCAGTCGGCTCGAGCGCGGCGACGAGATCGGCGAGCTCGGCCGCGGCTTCGACGAGATGGCGCATCGCATCGAGCGGTTGCTCGTCACCGAGAAAGAGCTGCTCGCGAACGTCGCGCACGAGCTGCGCACGCCGTTGTCGCGCATCGGGGTCGCGCTCGATCTCGCCGGAGAAGGTGACTCCGACGCCGCGCGCGCCGCGCTGACCGAGATCGCGGTCGACGTCACCGAGCTCGAGACGATCGTCGACGACATCTTGACCGCGATGCGGTTCGAGGTTGCCCGCGGCGGCGAGTTGCCGTTGCGCCGCGCCGTAACCGCGCCCGCGGAGATCGCAGAAGCGGCCGCCGATCGCTTGCGGTCGCGCCACTCGGACCGGCCGATCGAGCTCGAGGTCGCCGCCGACCTCGGAATGATCGATGTCGACCCGCGGCTGTTCCGGCGCGCGATCGACAACCTGCTCGAGAATGCGCACAAGTACACGCCCGACCGCGCCGCCCCGATTCGGCTCGCGGTCAGTCGCGCTGGAGAGCACGCGGTCGCGTTCGAGGTCAGCGATCGCGGGATCGGCATCGCCGAGGACGACCTGCCGCGGATCTTCACCGCGTTCTTTCGATCCGATCGCAGCCGCTCGCGCGAAACGGGCGGCGTCGGCCTCGGCCTGACGTTGGCCAAGCGCATCGTCGAGGCGCACGCCGGCACGATCGAGGTCGCGAGTGCGGTCGGTGTCGGCACGACGATGCGGCTGACCGTGGCGACGGTGGAGCCAGTCGCCTAGTCAGCTACTGCAGCCGCAGCATTTCGTGTGTGCGGAGCTGCACGTCGCTTTCGCGCTGTCGCATTTGCCGGTCGCCCACGCGTCGGTCGCGAGCTGACTCGCGAGGTCGCAGATCTTGGCGGCGTTGTCGCAGATCGAATCGGCGAGCTTGCACGAATCGTGGCACGCATCGCTCGGCGCCGGATGACAGCTCGCATCCGCGGTGCTCGAGATCGGCGCGCTGACCGCGGCGCCGACCCCCGGCTCGGTCAGCTGCATCGACCCGCGTTGAGCCTCGATCTGCGAGCTGAGCTGCTCGATCTGATCGTGCGGCGAGCCGGTCGGCGGCATCGTCTGGTCGCGCGGTTGCACGCTCGCGGACTTCGTCGATTGCGCGCAGCTCGCGACGACCGCCAACACGCAGCACACCGCGAGTCGCCTCAAAACTGGAACTCCAAGGAGTCGCTCGACGAACCTGCCCGCGACGCCGACTTACCGCACTCGCAACAATGCTGCTGCGCTTCTTTGCACGACGCCTTCGCGCTCGCGCACTTCTCGTGCGCCCAGTCGTCGCTCGGGCCGAGCTCGCCCGCGATGATGCAGATCCGCTCGGCGTTGTCGCAGATCGCATCGGACAGGTTGCACGTGTCGTCGCACGCACGCGGCACCTGCGGGGTCGCTTCGCAGACGCGCTTGGGTACGGGGCGATCGCGCAACAAGAAGACGTCTTGCTGCAACGGATCCAGCCCGATCTTGTCCTCGCGCCGCCAGTCGCGGATCTGAGTCCACAGCGCGGTGATCTCGTTGCGTTTGTTCATCGCCTCGGTCGGATAGCTCGCATCGCCACCGCACGCCGAGACCGCGAGCACACCGAGGACGACCACGGCGATCGCGCGCCGACTCATCGCGTCCCCTGTTGCAGCTTCTTCTCGATGTCGATCGAGGCGTCGAAGCTCGAGATCGCGGCGCGCTTCTCCTCCGCCGCACCCGT
>CAZDGY010000610.1:0-4554 GCA_964504685.1 uncultured Kofleriaceae bacterium
GAGCTTGGTCTACTGGGGAGCGAACGGCCTCGGCCTGTGGGTGCTAGCGCGCGGGTTCGGCCCGGTGTTCGACTGGGCGCACCTGCCGCCGCTGACCGTGCTCGGCGCGTTCGCGTCGATGGGCTTGGTCGCGGTGGGCATCACGTTGCCGAACTCGCCCGGCATGGTCGGACAGTTTCAGTGGTTCATGCAGCTCGGGGTGTCGCTGTACTTGGGCGCGTCGGTCTTGGTCAAAGACAGCGACCCGTACGTCGCGGTCTACGCGTTCGCGAGTGCGCACTACGTGCTCCAGGTCATCTGGTACATCGCGATGGGCGCGATCGGGCTCGCGACGCCGTGGGTGTCGTTCCACGATCTGTGGACCGCGCGCGCCAAGCCTGCGGCAGACGCAGAGTCGCAAAAAACTGGCGAGCCCGTCGCAGACTAGCGACCATCGGCGCGATGCGCCGCTTCGCGATCGCCGCCGCACTGCTCGCGAGCTCGAGCGTTGCCGACGCGCGCTCGGAAAAGACGCTCGCGTATCCGCGCGATCAAGCGTGGCCCACCGCGGTCCGGTTCGTGCGGGTGGACGAGCATCTCAAGATCGTCGAGAAGGACAGCGACGCCGGCTACGTGCTGTTCGAGCTCAAGGAAGACAAGCAGACGTTCCGCGGCTCGCTCGAGGTGATCGACGCGACAGTCGATGGCCGCCACGTCGTGAAGTTCATCGTCGAGATCGCGGATCGGCCGAGCTGGACCGAGATCGCGATGCTGACCCGACTCGAGCACAAGCTACGCGAAGAGCTCGGCGCGCCGGCGCCGACGCCGACGCCGGACAAGAAGCCCAAACCCAAAGGCGACGACGACGCTCCGAAGAAGGATCCGCCGAAGGGCGACGAGCCCGGCGCCGGCAAAGATGACCCGCCGCCGAGCGACGGGCCGCCGATTTCGCCCACGCCCTGATTCAGATCGTGGAGGTGGACGTGCACGTGTCACGTGTCACGTGCACCTACTCGTACACGATCTGATCTCCGGGTAGTCTCCGGTCCATGATCGATCTGCGCAGCGACACGGTCACGCGACCTGGCCCCGCGATGCGCGCGGCGATGGTGAACGCCGAGGTCGGCGACGACGTGTTCGGCGACGATCCGACCGTACGAGCGCTCGAGGCGCGCGTCGCGGAGCTGCTCGGCAAAGAAGCGTCGCTGTGGGTGCCGACCGGCACGATGGCGAACCAACTAGCGCTGCGCGCGCAGACGCATCACGGCGACGAAGTGATCCTCGGCGTCGCGACCCATTGCTGGCGCCACGAATCGGGCGCGCTCGCCGCGCTCGCCGGCGTCCAGACCCAGGTCGTCGGTGACGACGGTCGGTTCACCGCGGCGGACGTCCACGCCGCGTTCAAGGGCAATGATCCGTATCAGGCCGCGACTCGGCTCGTCGCGGCCGAGAACACGCACGGTAACTCGGGCGGCACGGTGTGGGATCAGGCGCAGCTCGACGCAGTCGTCGCCGCGGCGCACGAGCTCGGCATGCTCGCGCACCTCGATGGCGCACGGCTGTGGAACGCCGCGATCGCGACCGGCTTGTCGGAGCAGCGCATCGCCGCCGGCTTCGATTCGGTGAGCGTGTGCCTGTCGAAGGGTCTCGGTGCGCCGGCCGGATCGATGATCGCGGGCTCGCGCGCGCTGATCACCGCGTGTCACCGGCTGCGCAAGATGTACGGCGGCGGGATGCGCCAGGTCGGCATCCTCGCCGCGGCGGGTCTCTACGCGCTCGACCATCACCGCGCGCGGATCGCGGACGATCACGCGCACGCGAAGCTGTTCGCCGACACACTCGCCGGTGTGCCCGGGCTGCACATTCATGCGCCTCAGACGAACATCGTGATGATCGATCTCGAGCGCGTCAGCACCGCTGACGTGATCGCGCGCGCGCGCGCCGCCGGCCTTCTGATCGGCGCGAATCGGGTCGATGCGCGAGCGACGCCGGTGCGCGCCCATCAGATCCAGCAGATCCGGGTCGTGTTCCACCTCGACGTCGGCCGGCAAGACGCCGAGCGTGCCGCCGCGGTGTTCCGGGAGATCGCGACGACGCCGTGAGGCGCGCCGCCGCATTCGCGATCGCGTTCGCCACGTTCGGCTGCTCCGCGCCCGCGACGCTGCCCGAGCTGGCACAGGCCGAGACGCGCGCCGATTCCGGCGATGTCGAAGGTGCGGTCGCCGCGTACCAGCTCGCGCAGCAGCGTTGCCATCGACTCCAGCCGCCGCGGCGCGCGAAGGCGGCGTGCGGCGATGCGTTGCTCGGTGAGGCCGAGACGCTCGAACGCGCCCACCAAGACGACCGCGCGCTCGAGACGTACTCGGCGATTCCACCGCGCACGGTCGATGATCCGACGACCGCGGCGACCGCGACGTATCGCGCGGGCGCGCTCGCGCTCCGGCTCGGTCGCGTGACGCAGGCGTGGACCGCGCTGTGGAAGACCGTGACCGACTGGCCAGATGAGGCGATCGCCGCCGACGCGCTATCGCTGTTGCTCACCGATGGCCGCACGCGCGATCCGCGCGCACTCGCCGACGAGATCGGCAAGCTGCTCACCTCGCTCGCCGAGACCGACGTCGCCGACAACCTGGTGTGGTCGCTCGCCGATCTCGAAGCGCACGAGCTCGACAACCCCGCGGCGGCGCGCGCGTTGTACGACCGCATCCCGGTTGACTATCCGAACAGCGGCTTGCGCGACGATGCGCGCTGGTTCGCCGCGCAGCTCTCCCGCCAGCTCGGCGATCCGGCTGGCGCGGTGGAACGGTTGCGCGCCTTGCTCGCGACTCGCGAGGTCGCTTTCATGGCCGGCAGCTACTTTTCGATCTGGCTCGACGATGCCCAGCTCCAGCTCGGCCAGATCCTGCGCGACGACCGGCACGATCCCAAAGGCGCGATCGCGGCGTTTCGCCGACTGCCGAAGGATTATCCCGACTCGATCTTGCGCGATGACGCGCTGTACGAGCTCGCGATGACGCTCGAGCAGACCGGCGATCACGCCGGCGCGTGCGCGGCCGCGGCTGACCTCGTCAAGCTCGAGCCCGACTCGAAGTACGTCGGCAAGCTCGAGCCGCTCGCGTGCAAGGCGGCGAAATGACCGCGACGACCGCGATCCGCATCCACGACGTCCACAAGAGCTTTGGCCGGCGCGACGTGCTGTCCGGTGTGTCGCTCGACGTCGCGCGCGGCGGCAAGCTCGGGCTGATCGGCCCGGCTGCGTCCGGCAAGAGCGTGCTGCTCAAGTTGATCTGCGGGCTCGATCAGCCGGATCGCGGCGAGATCGAAGTGCTCGGCGAGTCGGTCGTCGGAAAACGCGAGGTCGAGCTCGGCGCGCTGCGACAACGCATCGGCATGCTGTTCCAGAACTACGCGTTGTTCGACTTCCTATCGGTCGAGGACAACGTGCGATTTCCGCTCGTCCAGCGCGGTGGCCTGAGCGATGCCGAGCTCGCGATGCGCACCGCAGATCGATTGCGCGCGGTCGGGCTCGCCGGCAGCGAACACAAGCTGACCGCCGAGCTGTCCGGCGGTATGAAGAAGCGCGTCGGGATCGCGCGCGCGACCGTGTCCGACGGCGAGCTCGTGATCTACGACGAGCCGAGCGCCGGCCTCGATCCGGTGACGACCCAAAAAATCTACGACCTCCTCGCCGCCGACCAGCAGCGAACCGGCGCGACCGTCATCGCGGTATCGTCCGACGTCGTGGCCCTCGCTCAGTTCGTCGACGAGATCGCTTTTCTCTACAACGGCCACATCGCGTATCGCGGAGCCGCCAAGACGATCGCGGATGCCCCGGATCCGGCGGTCCGCCAGTTCGTCCGCGGCGAGCTCGAGGGGCCGCTTGGCGAATAACGAGTGGGCGCTAACCCGCGCGGTCGCCGGCATCGGCACTGCCGCGATGAAGATCTCCGACGAAGTCGGCGGCATCGTCGTGCTCACCGGCCAAGTGCTGCGCGCGCTCGTGCCGCCGCGCATCGACCGGCGCGAGCTGTTCAAGAACCTCCACAAGATGGGCAACAAGTCGGTGCCGATCGTCGTGCTCACCGCGTTCTTCGCCGGCGGCTTGATGACGCTGCAGAGCGCGCCGTTCGTCAAGAAGCTGAACGCGACCTCGCTCGCCGGCTGGGGCGCGGGCTACGCGGTGCTGCGCGAGATCGGGCCGATCCTGATAGCGCTCATGTTCTCCGGCCGCGTCGGAGCGAACAACACCGCCGAGCTCGCGACGATGACCGTGACCGAGCAGCTCGATGGGCTGCGCGCCCTCGCGATCGATCCGGTGCGGTTTCTCGTCGTGCCGCGCGTGATCGCGATGATAGTGATGCTCGTCGCGCTGACCGTGATCGGCGATCAGGTCGCGCTGCTCGGCGCGTCGGTCGTCGGTCGATCGATGCTCGATATCTCGTGGTCGACGATGTTTCACAGCTTCGCCGATAACCTCAAGCCATACGATTTCCTGCACGGCGTCTACAAGTCGATCGCGTTCGGCGGCGCGATCGCGGTCTCGAGCTGCTACTTCGGCGTCACCGTCAAAGGCGG
>CAZDGY010000611.1:0-4531 GCA_964504685.1 uncultured Kofleriaceae bacterium
TCACCGCGCGCGGCGTCGCGTTCTTGCCGTCGCCGAGCGATCGTGGCTCGCGGCTCGCGTACTTCACCGATCCGGACGGCAACCCGCTGTACCTCATCGAGCTCAAGTGGGGGTGAGTGCGCTATCGTCGCGTTGTGGCGACGCCTTTGATCGATGTCACCGTCGTCGGCGGCGGGATGGCCGGCTGCGAAGCGGCGTGGCAGCTCGCCGAAGCCGGGCTGCGGGTCGCGCTCGTCGAGATGAAGCCGTGCGCGATGTCGCCCGCGCACCAATCGCCGCTGCTCGGCGAGCTCGTGTGTAGCAACTCGTTGCGCAGCGACGATCCGGTCGCGCCGGCGGGCCTACTCAAGCAAGAGCTGCGGCGCGCCGGCTCGCTCGTCATCGCGTGCGCCGATCAACACAAGGTGCCGGCGGGGCAGGCGCTCGCGGTCGAGCGCTTCGGGTTCGCGCGCGCGATCACGCAACGGCTCGCGCTGCACCCAAACATCCGGATCGAGCGGCGCCGGATCGACGAGCTGCCGGATCATCCGGTGATCGTGGCCACCGGGCCGCTGACCGAAGGCGCGCTCGCCGATGTCATCCGGCGCGAGCTCGGCGGCGATCGGATGTACTTCTATGACGCGATCGCGCCGATCATCGCGGCCGAGTCGATCGATTGGGACCACGCGTTTCTCGCGTCGCGGTGGGGCCGCGATGCCGACGCGCCGGGCCGTGACACCGACGGCGAGCGCGCGGCCGGCGGCGATACCGGCGTCGGCGACTACGTGAACTGCCCGCTGAACAAGGCGCAGTACGAAGACTTCGTCGCCGCGGTCGCCGGCGGTCGCAAAGTGTTGCCGCACGAGTTCGAAGAGCCGAAGTACTTCGAGAGCTGCATGCCGATCGAGGTCATGGTCGAGCGCGGCCCGCAGACGCTGCGGTTCGGTCCGATGCGGCCGATCGGGCTGCGCGATCCCCGCACCGGCTTTCGTCCGTGGGCGGTCGTCCAGCTGCGGCCGGAGAATCGCTATCTCACCGCGTACAACCTGGTCGGGTTCCAGACCCGGCTCGCTTATCCCGAGCAGCAACGGATCTTCCAACTGATCCCGGCGCTCGCGAAGGCCGAGTTCCTGCGGTTCGGATCGATCCATCGCAACACGTACATCGATGCGCCGGCGCGCCTCGGGCCCGCGTTCGAGCTGCGATCGCGACCGAGCGTGCGGTTCGCGGGCCTCCTCACCGGTGTCGAGGGCTACATCGAATCGTGCGCGATGGGCTTACTCGTCGCGTGGATGCTCGCCGCGGAGCTGCGCGGCACGCGACTCGCGGCGCCGCCGCCGACCACGATGTTCGGCGGCCTGTACGCGCACGTCACCGCGCCGCGCGAGCCGAGCTACAAGTACGGCCCGACGAACGTGAACTACGGGCTGTTGCCGCCGCTGTCCGACAAACGCAAAGACAATCGCAAGCCGCGGATGGCGGAGCGGGCGTACGCCGACTTCACGACCTGGCTCGCGGCCCGATCGGCGGTTACCGCCGCGTGACACGGCCTGGCTAGCGGGTTGCACTCGTAGTCCGGGTGCGCGGACGGCTGGTGGCACTCGCGATCGCGGCGACCGCCTCTTCGGCGGCGGCGGACAGCGAGATCGCAATCGGTCCACCGTCGGCTCCGTCTCACCCTCACACGTTCGAGCTCGGGCTCGACGCGGCTCAGGCCGATGCGCGCGGCGCCTATGTCGCGATGTTCGGCGTCGGCGTCGGTGCTGCGCTCGAGCTCGGGCGTTGGGCGCTGTTCGGCGAGATCGCAGGCGGCGGTGCGATCGGCGGCAACGGCGACCAGGTCACGGTCGGCGGGGTCTATGGTGCAACGCGGCTCGGCGCCCGGTTTCACGCCACACAGGTGTCAATGGCCGGTCACACCGCCGGCATCGCGCTCGATCTCGACGCGGGCATCGGCGGCGATGCCGAGCTGCTCGAGCACATCCCGAGCTTTGCGCGGCCGTATGCGTTCGTCGGCTGGCGCACGCGGATCTGGACCCAGCGGCATCGGGCGATGGCGTTCGCATTGCGCGCGGCGATCTCGCCGGCGCTCGACGGCCCCGCGGCGGTCGCGCTGTGTCGCGGCGCGTGCTCGCCGATCAGCGAAGCCACGCCGGCCGACTTCACGATCGGCCTGACTTTCACGCGGGTGTGGCAATGACCCGAGCCTCGAGCTCGATCGCGATCGTCGCGCTGCTCGCGCCGGCGCTCGCATACGCCGAGCCCGAGCCGAAGACGTGGGTGGCCGCCGAAGAATTCCTCGGCGGCTTTCGCGCCGGCGATCCGTGGCTCGAGTGGGGCGCCGGCCTTTCGCTGCGCCGCCGCGTGCTGCGCCACCTCGAGCTCGGCGTCGACGGCGAATTACTCCGGCTCCAGGACGAGCGCCAGCGCAGCCTCGGCCACGGCTTCGCCGCGCGGATCGCGGGCGAGGTCGGCGTGCCATTGACGCTCGGGATCACCGGGCGCCAGATCGAGTGGCTCGCGATTCCCGAGCTCGGCGCCGCCACCATGGCGATCAGCGGCCTTGGCCCGGCGCATCGCGCGGACAACGAGGTGTTCGTCGGCCTGCGGCTCGCGCTGCGTACGACCGGCTGGGCCGCCAGCCAACTCGACGGTCGCGCGTTCGGTGCTCACCTCGACGCGACCGCGGCGCGGTTCGAGGGCGGTTACGGCGGCAGCGTCGTCATCGGTTACGACTGGGGCTGGTAGCGAAAACTCGCCCGCTCGAGGCGTCCGCGCGATCCTTCTCGCGTGGACTGGGACACCGCGCTCACCGCGTTCGACCGATATCTCTCGGTCGAGCGCAACTACTCGCCGCGCACGGTCGAGGTCTACGTGCGCGATGCGACCGCGCTGCGCGACCACCTGCGCGGCAAGCGAGACCCCAAACGCGGCGACCTGCCGCTCGCCCGGTTGAGCGCGCTCGAAGTTCGCGGCCAGCTCGCGGCGCTGTACGGCGCGAACGGACCGGCGACGATCGGCCGCAAGCTGTCGAGCATCCGCGCGTTCTGTCGGTTTCTCGTCAAGCGCGGCGAGCTCGAGGGCAATCCGGCCGACGCGATTCGCGGCCCGAAGAAGCCTCGTGGCTTGCCGCGCGCGCTCGATGTCGACGATGCATTCCGTCTCGTCGAAGCGCCGACCGCCACCGGGCGGACTTCGCACCGCGCGCTGTCGACCGCCGAGGCAGCGCGTCACGATCTGTTGCGGCTGCGCGATCAAGCGCTGCTCGAGCTGCTCTACGGCACGGGCTTGCGCGTGTCTGAAGCATGCGCGCTCGACACGACCGATATCGATCGCGATCGCCATGGCACGCCGATGGTGATGGTCCGGCGCGGCAAAGGCGGCAAGGCGCGCCAAGTGCCGCTCGGTGGTGCGGCGGATCGCGCGTTGATCGGGTACGTCGCGGTGCGCCGCGCACTCGGTGCGAGCTCGGCCGCACTGTTCGTCAACGCGACCGGCGCGCGGCTGACATCGCGCTCGGTGCAGCGCATGGTCAAGCGCTGGACGATCGCCGGCGGCGTCCATGCGACCGCGACGCCACACGGATTACGCCACTCGTTCGCGACCCACTTGCTCGACGAGGGCGTCGACTTGCGCTCGATTCAGGAGCTGCTCGGTCACGCGAGCCTCGCGTCGACGCAGATCTACACGAAGGTGTCGCTCGATCACCTGATGAAGGTCTACGACGACGCCCACCCGCGCGCGAAGCAGCGGCCGTAGCTGACGGCGTACGAACCGCAGCCCAGCGGCCTGTGACCGTGCTAGACGATGTGGGTGAAGCAGCCCGACATCCACTCGACCACGATCCTCTCCGTCCGCCGCGGCGCGCAGGTCGTCGTCGCCGGTGATGGCCAGGTCACGCTCGGCAACACGGTGGTCAAAGGCGGAGCGCGCAAGGTGCGCCGGCTGGGCGACGGACGCGCGATCGGCGGGTTCGCTGGCTCGGCCGCCGACGGCATTGCCTTATTCGAGCGACTCGACGACAAGCTGCGCGAGCAACGCTCGCCCCTGCGGCGCGCTGCGGTCGAGCTCGCGAAGGAGTGGCGCACCGATCGGGCGCTGCGCAAGCTCGAGGCGATGCTCGTGGTCGCCGATAGCGAAGCGACGTTCATCCTCAGCGGCTCGGGCGACGTGATCGAGCCCGATGACGGCGTATGCGCGATCGGCTCGGGTGGCAGCTACGCGCTCGCCGCGGCCCGCGCGCTGATGGCACACACCGAGCTCGCGCCGCGTGCGATCGCCGAGGCAGCGATGAAGATCGCCGCCGACATCTGCATCTACACGAACGACAGCCTCACGATCGAGGAGTTGCCGTGAACCTGCTGGAAGGCGAATCCGCGCTGACGCCGGCGAAGATCGTCGTCGAGCTCGACAAGTACATCGTCGGGCAACGCGAAGCGAAACGTGCGGTCGCGGTCGCGATGCGCAATCGCTGGCGCCGCCAGCAGGTCGAAGGCGATCTGCGCGACGAGATCGCGCCGAAGAACATCATCATGATCGGGCCGACCGGCGT
>CAZDGY010000612.1:0-4529 GCA_964504685.1 uncultured Kofleriaceae bacterium
GAGAGCTCGGCAAGGGTGGCGTGCGACGACGACAGTCACCCACCGCGGAGCTGTTTCGGCTTTTCCTGCTTGTTGCCGAACAACCGCTGGCGGCTGCCGTGCCGATTGTACTGAACAGCATAGACCACCCCAGCAATACCCGACAACGGTAAGGCCACGTACAAGGCGGGCATCAGCAAGAACACCGGAATGATCTTGCTCGCGATCGCCGCCAGCACGACCCATCCCGCGGACAACGGAATCGTCTCGCGCAACGACCCCGCGTACAGCCAGCCGATCGGCCCGAGCGCGAGTGAAGCGATGCCCGACTTGATCCACGATTTTTCGCCCTTCGCGATTGGCTTCGCGAGCTCCTTGCGGACCTTGTTCGCTTTGCCGGCGAGCTCGATCGCGCCGCCAAGATCGTCGGCGTCGTCATCAGAATCATCGGCCAGCTTGCGAACGGCTTTATTGCCTTTCTTGACGATCGCGACTTGCCGGGTGCTCAGCTCGTCGCGTTCGGCGACCTGACGCGCGCGCACTTCGCGGACCTTGGCTGCGGCGGCTTCGCGACGAGCGCGATCGGCGTCCGCGTCGGCCCTGACCTCGGCTTCGAGGGCAGCCATGCGTTCTCTAACCGCGCGATCGTCGTCGACCACGCCCGGACTATGGCATGATCGACGCGATGACGCTGCGGTGGATCCTCGTCGTATCGCTCGCCGCGGCCGGTTGTGGCGGTCCGACGGCGGATTCAGGCGAGCCGAAGACCGCCAAAGAGAAGCAGATGCGCGAGGCGCAGGCGAGCGGCGACGTCGACGCCCCCGGCACCAAGTGGGGCGGCTGGCGCTATCAGGGCGAGCGCCAAGACTGCTTCTTTCTGGTCGGGCGAAAGTGCTTCAAGACGTACAAGCGCGCGTGCGCAGCGGCGTGTAAGTCCGACAAGCAGTGCAAGAGCGACGACGGCGCCCCGGCTACGGTTTCTTGCAAAAAAGAGTAGTCGGCCAGCGAACGCGACGACTACGCAGCGGCCTTCTTGGCCGCGATCACTTTCGGGATCCGGACGCGCGGACCGACACGGTACGCGAGGCGCTTGACGTCGCGATAGAACTCGCCGTCGATGATCGGTGCGAGCAGCTCGCTGCCGGTCGCTTCGAGCATCATCTCGCGGCACGGGCGGTCGACCACGTTGCGCCCCTTCATCTCTTCACCACGCGCCATGCGCGGGATGTTGCGGATGATGCTCCACGGCGACGGCGTCCCGACGATCGCGTTCATCAGGCCCGGCTGATCGGCCTGGCCAAAGAACCGCAGCACGTTGCCGAGGTTGATCGACATCGACGCGATGTGGACACCGGTGTACTCGCTGCCGGGTAGCACCATGCCGTCGAGCGTGACCTTGCAGACCGTTGGCTGAAACATCTCGCGCGCGTAGGTCGACAGCTGACCGAGCGGCAAACGCGCGAGCGGCGACAGCGCGATCGGCGCCGACGCGACGGTGTTCGCGACGACCTTCATGATCGTGCGCGGGTTCGGATCTTTGGCCTCGTAGTACTTCGCGTAGAACCGCTGGCCGATCCCGCCGGCGGCGGATGCGAAGCCGTACGTGCGGAACTCGACCTCTTGGCCGTCGATGATCTGAACGCCATCGATCGCCATCGAGTCGACTTCGGTCTCTTCGATGACCAAGCCGTGCTCGAGGTCGCTGCGCAGCGTCGCGAGGATGCCCTCGGCGTCGCCTTCAATGCCGACGTTGTTCGCGACGAAATCGATCGTGCCGCCTTTGGTCGGCAGCGTCATCGGCAGCGAGATCGCCTGGCCGGAGAACTCGTCTTCTTGCAGGACTTCCATGCCGCTCTTCAACATCCAGTGCAGCGCACCGTCACCGCCATCGGCGACCCAGTAGCGCGCGCGTTTACGCAGGAAGTCGCGCAGCACGGGCTTGATCGATTCGAGCGACGTGGTCTGGTGGACCTCGCCCATCGTCCCGACGATCCGTTGCAACCGCTCCGCCCGGTCAGGACGGTTGCGGTTCTTACGGCTGTTCGGGTTCGTGATGACGCCGATTTCCATCGACCCGCACTTAGTGCAAAACCTAGGCGAGACGCAGCGCGTCGTAACCGACGAGAATCACGACCCTGTCGCACCCTAGAAATGCCATCCTGCGTAGGGCGTTACGCGGTCGGTGGATAAGGATGGCGGCGGTGCGACGACGCGATGGCCAATGGCGTCCGAACCTCGAACGACGTGAGAACGATGATTGCCTTCGCGCTGGTCGCGGGCTGCGGGACGTCCGCCGGCGGCAACGCTCCGATCGTGAACCTCGCCAGGCCCCACATCTTCGACCCGCGCTTTCCGGTGCCCGCTCGCAGCCTCGCCGATCCCGATGTTGCGGCTCGGCTCGATCATCACGTGTGGGTTCGGCGCTTGGGCACCGCGTGGCTCGCCGCCGGAGATCCACCGCTCCAAGGCACGTCACCGGGTGGCGACTGGTTTGACGTTATCGACCAAACCGCGGACCGTCTGCGGGTCGTGTCCACCGACGATGATGCGCGCGTTGGCGTATGGATCTCGCGCAGCGATGCTCAGCCAGTGATCATCGCACCGGTCGAGCTGCACCCTGGCGTGACGCTCGGTCCCGGCGCCGAGATCGAGGTGCGCCGCAGGCGTGGCAACGATGTTTCGGTCGCGCTCATCGATCGCGACCTGCGCGTCACAGGCTCGGTGCCGGCGAGCGCGATCGGCGTCGTGTGGATCGGCGCCACACCGTACGAGCCACCGGTCACGTCCGGGCGGCCCTCGCTCGATGTTGGTGCGCGGATCCATTCGGCGCCGAGCGCGCTAGCGCCTACCATCGCTGAAGTGCGCGGTCATGTCGTGCTCACCGCCGATCCACCCCATGGCGACTGGCGAGCGGTTAATATCCAGCTGCGCAGCGTCGACATCCAGGGCTTCGCTCGGGTTGAAGACTTCGTTACCGTCACGGGTGGCGGCCGGATGAACCTCGACACCTCGGCTAGCGAAGGCCCGGTCATCGCGGCCGGCACATGCCTGTACGATCGCGCGAACGGCTCGGTGATCGGCGCGACCACACGCAAGCAGCATCGCGAGCTCGAAGACGTCGAATGGCTGCGACTCTATTTGCACACGCCGTGGGGAATGGCGCGGGTGGTGGTTCACGATCTCGCCCCGGGCAGCCGCGAACCTCAGCTCGAGAGCTGCGCGCGATGATCCGCACGGGGTTCGTGCTCGCGCTCGCCGGGTGCTGGACCGACGCGCCGTCGGCACCGACCAATGCCGCCGCTCGGCCGGCGAGTGCCGGGTCGTTTCCAGTGCCGGCGCGCGAGCTCGCAGATCCGCGCCGCTACGCTCAGCTCGATCACCACGCTTGGATCACACACCTGGGGCACGCTTGGATCCGCCGCGACGAACCGATGCAAGGCCATCCCGACCCGTTGCGCCAGCCGAGGTTGTTCGCGGTCATCGACCGTCGGCCCGATGCGGTGCGCGTCGTCAGCGACGAGGACGACGCACGGGTCGCCGTATGGATCGCGCGCGGCGACGTCGACCTCACGATCACCGCGCCGGTCGAGCTCGCCGACGAGCGCGGTGCAAGCGATCCGGTCCACGGCCTGTGGCTCGATCCAGGCGTGACCATCACCGCCGGTGCATCGCGCAGCGCGCGACGAGATCGCACGATCGGCCTGGTCGACCCAGAGCTCCGCGCGAGCGGGTACGTCGGTGACGACGCACTCGGGCCCGTGTGGGTCGGACCGGTCCCGCCCACCAGCGAGGCGCACCCGGCCCGAGCGCAGATCGCCGCAGGCGCGTCGATCCGCGTTGGACCAGCGCCCGATGCTCGCGTGCTCGCACAGGCCATCGAACGCGTCGACACAACGGCGACCCCAGCGGCTGCCGGCTGGCAGGAGGTCGACGTTCGGGTCCGCGGGATCCACGTGCGCGGCTTCGTCCGCACGACCGAGTTGACGTCGGATGTAGTGGTCCGCGGGGTCTCGACCGCCGGCAGTGGCTACGGCATGAGCGACACGGAGAACATGATCGTCGATGCGGGCGCGTGTCTGTACGACCGCAAAGGCGGCGACGTGATCGGGGTCAACACCGCGACTCGCGAGCGCTATGCGTTCAGCGTCGGCGAAGAGTGGCCGTCGGTGTACGTCAGTACGCCGTGGGACATCACGCTCGTCACGGTCCACGATCTCGCGCCCGAGCACGGGCCGCGGCAGCTCGAGAGCTGCGCGATCACGTCCCGGTAAACACCGGATCGCGCTTCGCGAGCAGCGCCGCGATGCCTTCACGCGCATCGTCGGTCGAGATCGTCTCGGCTTGAGCGTACGACTCGGCTCGCGCCGCAGCGCGCACGTCGAGCCCGAGCCCGCGACGAATCGCTGCTTTCGTCTCGCGCACCGCGAGCGGCGCGGCCGCCGCGATCTCGCGCGCGAGCTGCATCGCCTCGGCCAACACGTCGCCCGCCGGCACCGCGCGACTGAGGATCCCGAGATGCTCGGCCTGCCGTCCGTCGACGAGTCGACCCG
>CAZDGY010000613.1:0-4524 GCA_964504685.1 uncultured Kofleriaceae bacterium
CGTCGCGTTCGCGGCCGACGGCTGGGGAGTCATGCCGACGAGCGGCTTGGTGACCTCGTAGTCGTGGTCGTGACCGTTGAGCACGAGGTCGATATGGTACTGGTCGATCACGGGCTGCCACGCCATCTGCAGCGTCGTGCTCGAGCCGTGTCGGGTCGACGCCGACCAGATCGGCTGGTGATGCATGAAGATCTTCCACTGCGCGCTCTGGCTCGCCGCGAAGTCAGCCGCGATCGCATCGCGAGCCGCACCGGTAATCGCGCTCGGGTCATCCGGCGAGTCGTTACCGACCGTGATGTGCGCGAAGCCGTAGTCGACGCCGTAGTCCTGCTGATCGCCGGGCATCGCGACCTGCGAATAGAAGTTCACCGCGTTGGCCTCGTGGTTGCCGTCGGCGGCGATCATCGGCACGGTCGCGAACAGCGGTTGGGCGAGCGAGAAGAAGTCTTCCCACTCGTCCTGCGTGATCCCGAACGTGACGGCGTCGCCGGAGAACAGGATCAAATCCGGCGTGCGGCTCTGCAGCTCGGTGATCAGCTGCTGCCACACGTCGTAGCCGCCACGCGAGTCGCCGACGAAGCCGAGCACGACGGCGGTATCGGGATTCGCGCTGACATCCGGCGCGGTGTGGAACGTAAAGATCGGCGAGTAGTGCGAAGTGCCGCTGAGGTCCTCGCCGCCGACTTGATAGCTGTACGTCGTCCCCGCCGAGAGCCCGCACAAGTGGCCCTGATGGACGCGATAGATGTTGCCGCCGGTGCCTTGATAGCCGAACTCGATCCCCTGGACCGTGGTCGTCAGCTGATCGGCGGAGAGGTTCGCGCCGACGCCGAAGCGCACGCTCGATGCGCGGGTCGTGTCGTCGTTGGTTCGCCACTGTGCGACCACCGAGGTCTTAGGATCGCCCATCAGCCCGAGGTGGATGTTCTTCGGGGTCGGGTCGGCGCCGAACGCCGGCAGCGCGACCGTCGGAGCTTCAGCGCCGGGGTACGTCGTCAACGTGTAGCCGCAGCCGTCGATCGCGAGCGAGCCGCCGTTGTTGACGAACGTGCCGAGATCGATCGGATCGCCCTTCACGCATCCGGCGACGATCAGTAGTGAGAGCAAGCGGGCGCGCATGGTCACTCCACTCGATAGGTGAGTTGGGCGAGGATCTGATCGTTCGGGTAGGTCGCGTCCGCCCCGGTCGCCGTGTGGTTCTCGACCTCGGTGAAGTGGCTCGCAGCGACTTGCAGCTTCATCGTGTGTTGCCGCAGGTAGTAGGAGACCACGGCGGTGTACTCGCGAGAAGACTGATTCGGATCACCGATCATCGTGATCGGGACCGCATTGTTGCGATCGATTTCTTCGACGCGAAACCCGACTTCGAGCCGGCTCTCGCGGAACGGTGGCAGGTGCTTCGGAAGTAAATACGCGACTTGCGCGACCCAGCCGTTGGACAGATACGTCGGACCGGGGAAGTTCGCCGCATCGCCTTGGTAGTCGTGCTGAACCTGGAGGTACTCGTACGAACCGGACAGCCCGTTCCACGCGCCCGAAATGTCGTAGCCGAGGTACTTGTCGTTCTCGTGATACATGCCCGGCGTTAGCTTGTTGTAGCCCGCAGAGATCGCGGCCGACACATAGTTTCCAGCGAACGCGGACTCGGCGTACGTGACCTTGCCGATCGGCGTGATCTCGAGCCGGCCCGCGTAGAAGAAGCCCTCGTTGATGTTCTGAACTTGGTTGCGGCCCTCGCCGTTAAACGCGCCCGCGATCAGCCGGATCCACTTCGCTTTCGGCGGCGTGAACCACAACCGCAAGCCGAGGTCGCGATCGGGCGCGATGCTCTGGATCTGCGCGGCTTCGACGAACGAGCGGCGCGTATCGCTGATCAGCTGCTGCATCGAGATCGGAACGCGAGTCTGGCCGACGTCGATCGCGATCTCGCCTTGCCCCGGCAGAGCGCGGCGCGCGGTGACGTACGCGTCGTACAGCGAGAACGACGGCTGGAGCTCGGCCTCGACGTACGACGACAGATCGATGTTACCGAGCTTGCCGGAGCCGGTCGCGGTGAACCGCGCGCGCGCGAGGCGGAAGCCGTCGGTGTCGTTCGGCGCGCCGGGTGCGTCTTGGCGCATTCGATACTGAGGTTGGATGAACCCACCGAACCGCATCGCCCACGGCGTGGCGGTGGGGCTCACCTCTTCGGTTTGCAGCGAAGGCTCGGGCGGAGGGCTGACCGGCGGCGGCGGTGATGGCGTAGGCGCTGGCGTTGGTGCGGGTACTGGCGGCGGTACCGGCTCCGGCGAGGGCGCAGGGGCGGGCTCCGCAGGGGGCTCGGCGGGGGCGGGCTGAGCCACCGCGTGCGAGGTCGCAGCGACGACAAGACCGAGGGTCGCGAAGGCTAAAGCGCGCACGGCCCCGCATCGAACCGCGTGCGCGTTTCACTTCCGACTTGCGAATGTGACAACGCTGCGGCGATTCGAACGCCTCCGACGGTGGCATAGTGGCGTCGTGCGATCCCTAGTGCTGGTCCTCGCCTTCGCCGCCTGCGGCGCGAGCACCGACCAGCACAAGCGCGAACCGGTCGACGAGGCGAGCGACGATGCCGGCCGGCGACCGTTCAGCGACGCGAGCGGCTTCAAGCCGCGCTCGTTCGCCTCCAAAGTCAGCGGTCACGGGCGCGCGGTCATCTTTATCCCCGGCCTCGGCTGCCCGGGCGAGGTGTGGGACGGCACGGTCGACCACCTCGGCGACGAAATCGAGACCCACGTGCTCACGCTGTCCGGGTTCGCCGGCCGACCGCGGATCGATGGCCCACTCGCCGCGACCGTGCGCAAAGAGCTGATCCGCTACATCCGTTCGCGTCACCTCGACAAGCCGATCATCGTCGGCCACAGCCTCGGCGGCACGATCGCGTACTGGCTCGCGGCGACCGCGCCCGATCTGATCGGCGGCGTGATCATCGTCGATGCCGGGCCCGCGCTCGCCGACACCGACGACGAGACCGCGCGATCGCTGCGCAACATGTGGGCGCAAGCCGGCGACGACGAGCTCCCGGAGCAAGTACGCACCGCGTATTCGAGCATGGTGACCGATCCGAAAACGATCGAGCCGATCTTGGGCGCGATCGCGAAGTCCGACCGGCGCACGATGGGCGATGCGATCTACGAGACGGTCACCACCGACTTGCGCGACCAGGTCGCGAACATCCGCGCACCGGTGCTCGTCGTGCTCGCCGACGGTGGCTATCAACAGATGATCACGCAGCAGGTCGAAGCCATTCCCGATCACCTCGTGAAGGTGATGCCGCACACCCGGCATTTCGTCATGTACGACGATCCCGAGGGCTTCTATCGCTTGGTCGACAAGTTCTTAGCCAAACACTGAGCGCGCACGCGCGGCGAGCCCCCACGCGACGCTCGTGAGCTCCTCGCCGCCTTCGATCCGTTCGGCGCCAAACCGGCGAGCCAGCCGGGCGCGCACCGCGGGGACGAGCGAGCTACCGCCGGTCGCGAACACGCGATCGATCGCGGTCGCGGCGATGTCGGCGCGCGCGAGCACGTCGTCGAGCACCGTGTCGATCGTGTCGAGATCCGGCGCGATCCAGCTATCGAATGCGGTGCGCGTCACCGGCAAGTCGATGTCGATCACCGGGTCGGAGACGCGAGCGGCGTCGCCAACCGATAACGCGAGCTTTGCGCCTTCGACCGCGCGATGCAGGCCGAGGCCGAGATCATCGTCGACGAGTTGGATCAACTTCTCGAGCGGCGCAGGGTCGATCGCGCCGCGCAACACGCGAGCGAGCAGGCGTTGGGTCGAGTCCTCTTTGAGGAACGACAACAAGTGCCAGCGCCGGAGATGGCCGTACAGCCACGCGGGCACCGGTGCTTCGCCACCCATCTCGTCGCGATAGCGCGTGCCGCGACCGAGCGCAGGCGCCACGACCGCATCGATCACGCGCGCGTCGAACGCGTCACCGGAGAACCCGACGCCACCGGTCGCGAGCACACTCGTCTCACCCGGCCCGACCCGCAGCACCGAGAAGTCGGTGGTGCCGCCGCCGAAGTCCGCGACCACGATCAGCTGTTCGCGGTCGAGCCGAGCGGCATAGCGCGCGGCCGCACCGACCGGCTCGTACTCGAACACGACGTCGTCGAACCCCGCACTCGCGAGCGCGGCGCGCATTCGCCCCACCGCGCGCGCGTCATCGTCCGCGGTTTCCGCGCCCCAATACCGGACGGGGCGCCCGATCACGCAGCGGCTACCTAGATCGATGCCGACCGCATTGCGCACGTGGCGCAGATAAGCCGCGACGATGTCCTCGAGCGCCCAACGCTTGCCGAAGATCGTCGTGCGCGTGAACGACGCGCTCGCGAGGTGGCTCTTGATCGACTGGACGAGTCGGCCCTCGCCTTCCGTCTCGACGTAGCGCGCGATCGCACGAGCCCCTGCGCTGAGCCCGCCGCCCGGCTCGAAGTACAACACCGTCCGCCAGTACGGCGCGCCATCGAGCGGTGCGAGCGAGACGGCGCCACGGTC
>CAZDGY010000614.1:0-4520 GCA_964504685.1 uncultured Kofleriaceae bacterium
TCGTGAACATCGCGTTAGACAGCGTGCCGGCGAACGACGTCTCGAAGACCGCGGTGAGCGACAGCGTGCCCGCGTTCGCGAAGTAGAAGTCGGTCACCGCGCCGGTGCTCGTGTTGACGTCGGTGTCGATGATCACGCACACGCCGCAGGTCGAGTTCACGTTATCGCCGGTGGCCGCGTTGCCGAGCGTGTACGAGCCGGGCTTGACCACGCCGGTGAACGCGCCATAGCCCGAATACAAGTCGACTTCGAGATAGTCCGGCGTCGCGCCGGTGTTCAGCGAGTCGAGATAGAACTCGAAGAACCCGGTGGCTTGTGACGAGCCGCTGCCCGCGTACTGCGACACGGCCGAACCGCCGAGCGTTGCCGCGCCGTAGCTCGCGGTCGCGGTGCACAGGTCAGCTGCGTCGGCGCTGCCATTGGGCGAATCGTGCAGCGTGATGTGCGAATCGATGTTCGCGTGACTGCCGCCGCCGCACGCGACGAGCTGCGCGACGATGATGGACGGAACGGTGACGACGACGCCGAGAGCGGGGAGATGACGACGAACAACCACGGTGCACCTCTTGATTTGGACGTCGGACCTTAGCTGAAACGACGCGGTGCCGATCAACGCCGCGAGCTATTCTCGTCTCACGCACGATGCGAACCTGCGTTCGCTAGACGAATGCGCATTTCGCGCAGCGCCGCGGAGTTACGCGCCCAGCGGATCCTCGACGCTACTTGCGCTCGTGCAGATGAACGTGGACGGGAATGCCGTCGACGGTCTGCGGCGCGATGGCGCCGGTCTGCATCGTCGGCGTGGCGGTGAAGCTCGCGGCGGTGATCGCGCTCTGGCAGCCGTCGGCGGCGGCGGTGTCGCCGGGAATCGGCGAGCCGGTGCTGTCGCTGCCGGCGTCGACGTGCGCGAACGTCACGTTCGAGAGCGAGCCGGCGAGCGAGCTCGTGCCGACCGAGGTCAGCGTCAACGTGCCGCCGGTCGCGAAGTAGAAATCGGTGACGACGTTGGTGCTCGACACGTCGGTGTCGATCACGACGCAGGCTCCGCAGGTCGAGAACATCGTTTCGCCGCCGGTGCCGAGCGTATACGTGCCGTTGCGGACCAGGCCCGTGCCGGACATGAACGCGCCGTAGCCGGAGTAGAGATCGATCTCGAGCAGATCGGCCGTCGGATCGGAGTTGAGCGCGTTCAAGTAGTACTCGAGAAACCCGGTGTCTTGGCTCGAGCCGCTGCCCAGGTACATCGAGTTGCCGGTTGCAGGGTTCAACGTCGGCGAATAGCTCGCGCTCGCGGTGCAGTTGCCATTCGTGCTGATGTCGCCGCCGCCTGCGGGCGAGTCGTGCAGCATCGCGTGATTGCCTCCGCCGCCGCAAGCGACGAGCTGCGCGACGAGGACGGACGGCACGGTGATCGCAACGCCGATGGCCGGCAGATGACGACGAAGCATCTCTTCCACGGTAACCTAAGCTACGCGGCGGGCGCGAGCGCGTCGAGGCCGATCGCCTGCTCGAGCGATGCGATGCCGGCGGCGCGGACGAGCGCGGCGAGCTCGCGATGTAGGCGACGCGGCCACAGCGGGCCACCGTAGATGAAGCCGGTGTAGGCCTGGACCAGCGTCGCGCCGGCGCGGATGCGTTGCCAGATGTCCGCGGCGGACTCGATGCCGCCGACCGAGATGATGACGAGCCGGCTGCCGATCCGGGCGCGCAATCGCCGCAGTACGTCGAGCGAGCGCAAGGCGAGCGGCGCACCGGACAAGCCGCCGGCACCGAGCGCGGTCACGGCGGGCTCGGCGGTCGCCAGGCCGGTGCGAGAGATCGTGGTGTTCGTCGCGATGATGCCGTCGAGGCCGAGCTCGAGCGCGAGGTCCGCGATCGCGTCGATGTCGGCGTCGGCGAGATCGGGCGCGATCTTGACGAGCAACGGCACCCGGCGTTGCGGCGACACCACGTCGCATGCGGCGCGCACCGCACGGAGGAGTGGGCGCAGCTTGTCGACCGCTTGCAAATCGCGCAGGCCCGGCGTGTTCGGCGAGCTGACGTTGACGACGAGGTAGTCCGCGAACCGCGCAAGCTCCTCGGCGCTGGTCTTGAAGTCGCGAATCGCATCGGCTTCGTCGACGCGTTTGGTCTTGCCGATGTTGACGCCGATCACGCCGGTGCGCGGGCGAGCGAGCCGGCGCGCAGCCGCGGTCGCGCCGTCGTTGTTGAAGCCCATGCGATTGACGAGCGCGCGATCGCGCGGCAGGCGAAACAGCCGCGGCTTGGGATTGCCCGGCTGCGCCTCGGCGGTGACCGTGCCGACCTCGACGAAGCCAAAGCCGAGCGCGAGCAACGCCCCCGGGCCCTTCGCGTCCTTGTCGAAGCCGGCAGCGAGCCCCAAAGGGCCGGGCAGCTCGCAGCCGAACGCGTGAACGCGCAGCACCGGATCGCGAGGCGCGAGCCAGCGGGCGAGCAACGTGCGGACACCGGGAATCGCGGCGAACATGCGCAGCAGCGCGAACGACACGCGATGCGTCGCCTCGGCGGGCAGCCGAGACAAGACGAGGCGATAGAACAGCCGGTACAAGCGACGCGGTTATCGCACAGCCCGATTTTTCAACGAATCGCTTTGAGCGGTGTCTGCAAGCGATTCTTCGCGAGGTCGTGCGCTACTTGAAGGTTCATCCAGAACTCGGGAGAGGTCTCGAGTGCGGACGCGAGCAACCACGCCGTTTGCCCGGGTGAGTCGGAATTCGATGGGTGGGCATCATAGGTGTCCGTTCTCGAGTAAGAAGCCCCCTAGTGGTAGTCGACGATGGTGACGTCCGTCGGGCCCGCGGGCGTCCAACGAAAGACGATGCGCCACCGGTCGTTGATGCGGATGCTGTGTTTGCCAACGAGGTTGCCTCTGAGTGCCTCGAGATGATTGCCCCGGGCTGCGGCAAGATCTGAAATCGCGTGGGCCGCGTTGAGCACGTCGAGCTTTCGGCTCGTTGTCGCGCAGCCGGATGTCAGTGGCTTCGCGTCAGCGCGATCGCGCCGAACATCCCGACGAAGCTCGACACCATCGTCTTGCTCTGCCCCTCGGTGCACTCGATGTGTCCCGCCGCGACGCAGCTATCGACATAGTCGACCGGGCTGCGTAGCGCGTGTGCGCCGATGCGGATCTCGCCATCGAACACGCCGCCGAACACGAGCGTCGTACCCGCGCGACTGGTCCAGGTGACTTGGGCGAACGAATCGAGGCCGGTCCCGACGGCGACGTGGCGGACTGCGATCATCGGCACGCGGTAGGCGCGGTGCGTGGCGACGTCGACGATCGTCAGCCCGAGATCGCGGTCGCCCTGTGCGAGGTTCGCGTAGTGCTCGAGAAACGCGACCTCGGTCGCGCCGAGGCTCGTGCGGTTCGCGACCACGGGGGGCGGCTGATCGAACTCGTCGAGGACCGCGGCGGTGCGCGCGTCAAGCACGGTGATCCTCACGTGGTCGTGGTCCACGCCGAGTCGCATGACCAGCCGGTCGTCGCCGAGTGGCACGAGGTAGCCGAGCCGCGTGTTGCCGCCGCCGGGGATCGAGACCCGCGCGCGCTCGTCTCCGGTCTCGGGATCCAGATAGCGAATCACGCACGGCTGCTTCGGATCGACGTTCGTCGCGATCGCCACGCCGCCGGCGACGATCGCCACCGCGATGACCTCGGCGCTGTCGAGGTGCCCGTGCTCCCAGCGAACCGTACCGTGATCGTCGATCGCGAGCTCGCCGTACCCGTTAGCAATCACCGTGAGTGCGCCCGCGCGTACGACGCGACCGCTCGCGGCCCGGGTTATCGTGTCGTTTGCGATCGTCCAGTCTATCCGGCCGTCGCGGTCGATCTTGTAAGCGGCGCGCTGGCCACGCACGGAGCCGATGCCGATCGCGCCTTCGCCGAGCGCGACCGCATCGCTGTACCGGGCCGCGATTTGCCATCGCGTCTCGCTGCCGTCGGGCGACACGCGGGTGAGCCCGCGATCGAGCCCGACCAACCAGTCGCCACCGACGAGAGCAACCGCGACCTCGACCCGCTCGGTGCTCGGCACCACCACCACATCGGTCACGCCGTTGTGCGCGTGCTGACTCGCTGCGCATGAAGCGAGGGCGACGATGGCGACAGCTCGCATGCCGTCCTCAGCGCGAGAAGCTCAAGACCGCGGAGGGCCGGTGCGGGCGGCGGTCGCGCTCGGCGTAGGCTCGCTCGAAGTCTTCGGGCGTGTAGCGCGTGCCCATCGGCGGCGGCGGATCGATTTGGATGAACGCGTTGTCGCGGATGCGCAGAGCGCGGACTCGCGCGAGCACGGCGTCGGGTTGGGTCGCGCCTTCGGTCCGCCCGAGGATCATCACCGCGGCTTCGAGCGCGCGCGGTGAGACCGGAATGCCGCTCTCGTCGTCGGTCCGGACCTCGCAAGCGGCGAGGGCGGCGCGCGCGATCGCGAACGACGGGCTGCCGATCGCCGACATCAACGCGCCGTAGCGGCCGAGCTCGAGCTCTAGGAATGCGCTGCGCT
>CAZDGY010000615.1:0-4513 GCA_964504685.1 uncultured Kofleriaceae bacterium
CGGATCAAGCCGAACGCGGCGAGTGCGAGGCCCTCGACCATGATCTGCGCGCCGAGGAACTTCATGTCCCATCGGCTGTCCTTCAGGATCATGTCGAACAGCGTGCGCAGGTGTTTGTTGATCGGATACATGAACCCGATCTTTTCGTGGATGTAGCGATTGTAGACGTCGACGTGGCGCGCCTCGTCGACGACTTGGGTCGATGCATACAGCTTGCTATCGAGATCGCCGACCGAATCGACAAGCTGTGCGACCGCGAGCAGCGTGCCTTGCTCGCCGTGCATGAACTGCGACAGCGTCCACGAGAACACCTCGATGTTCGTGTTCGTGCGCTCCTTCTCGGTCATCTTGTTGTAAATGTCCGAGCCAAACAGCGGCATCATCTGTTCGGCGCCGAGTGGCCGTTGCAGATCCACGTCGGTGTTCCACGGCAAGACTTCGTCCGAGATCCACTGCGCGCGCGTCGCTTTGTCGTAGAGATCGCGCAACCGCTCGCGCGTATCCTGGTAACCCCACGTAAACGTCACGTCGAGCATGGCTTCGAGCGTCTCGATCGAGGGCGCGGTGACGGCGTCGGCAGTGGCGACCATGGCGGCTCCTTCAAAAAGTGAAACTTGTTTCAGTTTGTCCTAGCCCCGAACCGGGGTCAAGGGCATTGTCAGAACATGGCGCGCCGAGCAGCCGAACGCACTCCGGAGGCCGTGCTGCGCGTGGCGCCGATGCCGGACTTCCCGCAGGAGCGCGCGCGGCGTAGCTACCAGGCGCTGATCGACGCGGCTACCGCGCTGTTCGGCGAACGCGGCTACGACGAGGTCGGCACGCCCGAGATCGCGGAGCGCGCCGGCGTCTCGGTGGGTACGTTCTACCGTTACTTCGACGACAAGCGCGACGTCTATCTCGAGGTCGCGCGCCGCGCGATGACCGAGGCCCATCGCGACACGATCGAACGGCTCACGCCCGAGCTGTTCGTCGGGTTCGCTCGTCACGAGACGATCGCCGGTGCGATCGGCATCTTGTTCGACCACGTGCTCGCGCATCCGGCGCTCACCCGCAGCCTGATGGAGGTCTCGCTGCGCGATCCCGCGGTCGCCGAGGTCAAGCGCGCGTATGACCAACTCGCGGTCGCCAAGCTCGCGACGCTGATCGCCGCGATCACGCCGCGCTCGAAAGTGCCGGATCCGGAAGCGTTCGCGTACGTACTGTATTCGTCGGCGATGCAGACCGCGTACGGCGTCGCGGTCCAGCTGCTGCCCGCCGCCGTCGATCGCGACCGCGCCAAGGCCGCGCTCGTGGCCACGATCGAGCGCGCGCTGTTTCCAGGCTAGCGGTGCGACCCTCGATGGTCTCGCCACGTCCGGACAGCGTGCACCGATCGTTCGCCATCGCCTGGCTCGCAGGAGTTACGTGCGCGTGCCACGGCCGGCCTCGGCGTGAGCTCGTCTTCGACCTCGAGACCTCGGCTCCCGGTTGCGTAGCCGATGTGCGCGCTCTCGAGCGTGGAGCGGCGGTGCTCGAAGACCGATTCAGCGAAAAATGGGCAGGCCCGAACCCGGCGGTATTCGTCCACGACGGCACCGTGATCGCGTCCGTCCCGGCGGAGCTGGACGACGCGACGATCAGCGAGCTCGCCGACCTTGCCCACCGGCGAGCCGTGCTCGCGATCGATCGATTCGCCGACGATCCTGGCGCCTCCACGACTCCGGTGGCGGATCACGTCGCTCGTTTGCGCAGCGGCGAGACGAGATCACTCACCACCACCGGCGTGACCGGTTCGGCGATCGATCGCGCGCGGGTGACATACACCGCGCCGAATAGCCCGGCGGTCGAGATCGAGCTCACCCCCGATGGCCGGCACAGTCTCGAAGCGCTCGGCGGACAGCACGTCGCGTTCGTACTCGGCGGAATCATCCGCGAACAGTTGGTCGTACCGCGCTCGCTAGATCGCCCCCTCGCGATCATCGCGAGCGGCATGACGATCGACGAGCGCGAGCGCAACGCCGCAGATCTCGCGGCGGTGCTCAACGCCGGAGCGGCGACCTGCCCGCTCGTGCTCCGCCGTGGCCCAGCTCGCTGACCGGCGGCGTCACACGTCGAAGTAGGCGCCCTCGCCAGCCGCGAACACCGGCACGGACGTGCTCGCGGCGGTTCGTGCGACGACCGCGTCGATCATGTCGTCGGTCGCGTCCGGGCTGTGATGGAACAGCGCGAGCTCTTTCGCGCCGGCGCGCTCTGCGACAACCACCCCCGCATGCGCGGGCGAGTGGCCCCAACCGCGACGCGACTCGTAGTCCTCGTCGGCATGCATCGCGTCGTGCACGAGCAGATCGGCGTCCTTCGCGAGCGCGATCGCTTCGGGGAGCGGCTCGTCGGGCGACGGATACTCGACGTCGGTCAGCAGCGTGACGATCTTGCCGTCGCACGCGATCCGAAATGCGGTCGTCCAGATGCTGCCGTGCGGCACCGCCGCGGTCATCACCTCGAACCCCGGCAGCGTGATCGTCGTGCCCGGCGTGAACGTCTCGATCGTCACGCCGGCCGCGAGGTTCTCGAGCCCGTTGAGCGGGCTGTAGTGCGGTGCCAGCTGATTCTGCAGCGTCTGTTCGAGCGGCAGGGTCGCGGGGTTCGCACCCATGATCCGGATCTCGTTGCCCTTGATGAAGAACGGAGTGAAGAACGGCAAGCCCTGGATGTGATCGAGGTGCGTGTGGGTGAGCAGGATCGGGAGCACGCCGGCGCCTTTGCCGAACTCGGCCGCCATCAGCTCCTTCGCGAGCTCGGTCGCACCGGTGCCGAGATCGACGAGCAGCCGCTGGCCGGCATCGCTGACCAGCTCGATCGACGTCGTGTTGCCGCCATAGCGCAGGAACTCGCGCCCGCTCATCGCGAACGAGCCACGGACGCCCCAGAACCGGAGCTTCAACTCGCTACCCCGATCGCGACGGTCATGCCTTCGAACGCGGTCAGCACTTCGAGGCCGACCGCGGCGCCCTTCGCGAGATACGTCGCGGCGATCTGGTCCATCTGCTCGTCGCTGTGCGACGGCGCGTGATGGTAGAGCACGAGTCGCCGGACGCCCGCCGCGACGCAGATCTCGATCGCATGATCGGGCGTCGAGTGACCGTAGTGCGGAAACTTGGCGTACTCCTCGGGCAGGAAGTGCGTGTCGTAGACGACGGTGTCGACGCCGCGCAGCCGCGCGAGCAAGCCGTCGTGCATCGCTTGCAACGCGTCGCGATCGACTTGCGAGAGCGGCTCGAGCCCGGACAAGAAGTGCTGCTTGTGCAACACCTTGTCGAATGGCGCGGTGTCGGAGATATAGGCCCACGCGGAGCCATCGCCGTCCATGCGGTAGCCGACCGCACCGAACGGATGGTTGAGCGCGATCGGCATGACCTCGATCGCGCCGATCGAGAGCGCGACCCCGGGCTCGACCGTGTGGAACTGGAACTGCGCCGGCACCGAAGCGAGCGGCAGCGGGAAGAACTCTGCGCGCGTGATGCCGCCGATCACCTGATCGAGCTCGTTCGCGGCGGTGAGCAGCGCGTAGATCGAGATCTGGGTGCCCGGGATGTACGCCGGCGAGAAGAACGGCAGGCCTTGGATGTGGTCCCAGTGCACGTGCGATAGCAGGACGTGGTACTGGCCGGGCGCGCCGTTGGCCTCGCGCGCGAGCTTGTTCCCGAGCGCGCGCAAGCCGGTGCCGGCATCGACGATCACGCAATCGCCCGCGTCGGTGCGCGCCTCGACGCACGACGTCTGGCCGCCGTAACGGACGGTGGCAGCGCCGGGCACCGGGTAGCTGCCCCGCACGCCCCAAAAGGTGATTTGCATGTCTCCCCATCAATTCTATCCCGCCCGGGCCAGTTCCCCAAAAGCGGTGGGGTTTTCGTCGGCTCCGTCATGGGTTATGTCAGGGGAGATGAACCCTCAGCCACGCATCCTCGTCATGGGCGCCGGTGGCATCGGCGGCATCGTCGCCGCGACCTTGACCGAGGTCGGTGCGCCGGTGACCGCGGTTTCGACCAACCTCGAGATCCGCGCTGCCGTCGATAAATCGGGCTTTAGGTTGGTCGACGAGGGCGAGGAACGGACCGTGCGCGGTTGGGTCTCACCCGCGCCGGAGGGCCGCTACGACCTGTGCGTGCTCGCGACTCAGCCGCCGAACGTCGAAGACGCCGCGCTGACCGCGCTCACCCACCTCGCCGAAGACGCCGAGGTCGTCGTGTTGCAGAACGGGCTGTGCGAGGAGCGGGTCGCCTCGATTGTCGGCGAGCGCCGCGTGATCGGCGCGATCGTCGCGTGGGGGGCGTCGATGTCGGAGCCGGGGCGTTACGAGCGCACGGCCTCCGGCGGCTTCCAGCTCGGCAGGCTCAACGGCGAGATCGACGAATCCGTGCGCCGGGTCGCCGAGCTGCTCGAGGCAATCGGCCCCGTCACGATCACGAACAACCTGCGCGGCGCGCGGTGGAGCAAGCTCGCGCTCAACTGCGCGGTGTCGGGGGTCGGGACCATC
>CAZDGY010000616.1:0-4499 GCA_964504685.1 uncultured Kofleriaceae bacterium
TGGTCTCGGCGCTCGTGTTCGCGAGCGGCGGCTGCGCGCAGCTGTTTGGCATCAGCGAGACCACCGGCCCGGACGGCCAACAGCAGGATCTCGTCACCCTCGATATCACGCGAGTGTCGATCGGTGCGTCGGTCGTCACCGGGCCGCAGGACATCACCATCAATAGCGCCACGTTCTACGCGACCGACCCTGGCGATCCGACGTCGATCTCGGAAACCGTCGCGACCGAGACTGGGAATGAGTGGTCGGCGCCGGTCGACGGCACGCCTTCGGTCGTGTTCACGCTGCCCGACTACCCGATGACGCTCGATCACGTCATGTCGTTACCGTCGCGCGCGCAGACCTACGGGTTCGAGTTCTACGGCCACCCGAATTCGCAACCGCCTGCCGATGCCGCGACCTTGACGCTGCAGGCGACCCTGCCGACGCCGTTCGCCGCGACCGAGAGCCTGATGTTCATGGCGGCCGGGACGTGGACACAATATTCGCTGCCCGCCTCCGGGCTGCCCGCCGTGGGCACGACCGCGGTGAACACCACGTTCAACTACGCCGATACCGTGAACCCCTACGCCGGTCTGCCGCTCCAGAAGTTCACGACCGCCGACGCGTTGCTGCTGCTGCGCTACGACAACAACGCGCTGACCGCGGTCGGTACGGCGACGCCGATGGACCAGAGCGACACGAGCTCGACGCTAGTGTTCGGCTCGCTGTCCGCGTACGCACCGACGACGACGGTCGCCGTGCCGCTCGATCCGTCGATGGATGCGGCACGCTTCGCCGCTCAGATGCCGGTCGGTACGTCGACCGGGCTGAGCTGGCGGGTCAACGCGGCGCCGGGCAGCGGATATGCGATCGGGCCGGTGCTGCAACAAGGCAATGCGACCGAGGCCGACACGATGATTCCGATGTCGTATGCGAACCCGTTTGCGACGACCCAGAGCTGGACCGCGTATCTCACCGCTTACGACACCGCGACCCGTGCGTTCACGCCGGCCACGCCCGCGCTGCCGGTAACGTTGTATTCGCAGGTCGTGCAGGTGGTCGCGGCCGATGCCAACGCGTCGATCAGCTTCCCGGCGGCGATGCCGGCCACGATCACGCACGCCGGCGTTCCGCTCACCAGCGACGGCGTCACGGTCGCGCTCGATTCGACGCAGCCAGTAAGCGTATCGGTGACGACCGATCTCACGACCACCACCCTGTACCAGGTCCACCTCTACGCGCTCGTGTCGAACACGGCGGGCACCGCGTTGCAGTATCAAGAGGTGTTCAACGCCTCGAGTGATCAACCCGACTTTACGTTCCCGCCCGAGCTGTTCGCGGACGGCACCTACACGCTCCGCGTGGTGTGCTTCGCTGGTGGTTTCCCAAATGCCGAGGTGGGCGATCTCACTATGCATCCGTTCCCGTTCAGCTACGGCTTGCTCGATAGTGGTGTTTTCACCGTCTCGCATTGAGCGCGCGCTATAATTAGTCTCGATGAGGTGGATCTGGCTGTGCCTGGCCTTCGCCGCGATCGGCTGCGGCGGTGGCCACGGCAATTGCGCGGTCGATCAAACGACGTGCGGTGGCGTGTGCGTCGATCTCGGCACCGACAACAACAACTGCGGCGCGTGCGGCAGCGCGTGCGCTAGCGACCAGGTCTGCGGCAACGGAACGTGTGGCGCGAGCTGCCCGACCGATCAACTCGAGTGCGATGGCAGCTGCGTCGATCCGAACAGCGATCCGGCGAATTGCGGCGGGTGCGGCAGCGCGTGCACGACCGGCGACGTCTGCGTCGAGAGCCAATGCCAAGTGCCGTGCGACCCGACGATGTTGATGGCGAGCATCAAGGATCCATGGGGCGAGACCTGGGACGGACTCGAGCGTACCGCCGCTGCGCTCGACGCCGCGACCGATGACTGCAAAGCGTTCGGCGCGCGGTTACCGACCGCGAGCGAGTTGTTTCGCGTCTCGGCGACGCAATCGGGCGCGGTCGGCCAGAGCTTCAACACGAACTTTTTGTGGACCGAAGTTCCTGAGGACATGCTCGATCAAGCGACCGTGCGCCTGAACGACGGCGCGACATCGACCGCGGTCGCGACGACACCGACGCCGTATCGCTGCGTATGTAGCGAGCCTCAGCCGCGCACGTTCAGCGACACCCACTGCAACGGCCCGATCGGCGCGCAGTGCTCGGCGTTCGGCGCGTACAACATCGATGCCGTCGATCGCCCGCCGTTGCGCACGAGCGCAGCGCAGTGGGAGTGCATTAACGATCGCGGACATCTCGCGAGCTCGACGCAGCTTGCGCAGGCGATTCGCGTCGGCTTGCCCGGTTCGGGCGCGTTGATCCAAACCGCCGACAACTTCGCCTACTACGCGGCGGTCACCCTCAAATGGAGCGGTGATACGACGACGTGGGAGCCGAACGGCAACTTGTCGTACACCGATCTGCGTACGCCCGCCCCGTTCCGCTGCATCGGGCGCAGCGACCTGGTGTCGCCGAACAGCAACGCGATCACCGGCGGGTTCGTGCCGCCGACCAGCGTCTACACCGGCGAGACCGACGACCGCGCGTCGACGGATTGGGCGTCGGCGCACGATGCATGCACGCAAGCGGGCGGCCACTTGCCGTACACCGCCGAGCTCGCCGAGCTGGTCTCACAAGGGCTGCCGAATGGCACCGGTGCCGCGCTGTGGACGGCGGACCAAGACGGGTTCCAAGTCACGGATGTGAACACCGGCGCGGGTCAGTTCCTCGCCGAAGTGGTGGAGTGGACCGCGCTCGATCGCCGGTTCTCGTACGCGTACACCGCGGCAGCCGACAACACGCTGACCTGGGTCTACAAGACCGACAGCCATCCGCTCCGTTGCATCTACTATCCGATCGACGCGACGGTGACGGCACCAACTTGTTATGCCGGGTGCTTCTCGGTGTCACTGCCGGGTGCGACCGCGCCGACGATGTGGTTCGACAGCCAAGATCGCGCGTCGGCCACGCTCGGTGCGGCGTATGGCGATTGCCAAGCGTCGGGCGGCACGCTCGCGACCGAGCGCGATCTGACCGAGGCGGTGCGCGCGGGCCTGCCGAACGGCACCGCGACCATGGTTTCCGATCCGTGGATCTGGGCGTCGGACTACGGCGGTGGGGCAGGTGCGGTCGATCTGGTGATGGTCGTGCGGTGGAGCAACGTCGATACCGCTTTCACCGACCAGTATCCGACGTACATGACGTGGGAGAACGTGCCCGCGTCACACCGCTATCGCTGCATGTGGACTAACGAGATCCGTTAGTCCTGCGCAAACGCATCGGACGGTATGACGTCTCCGGCGAACGCGTCTGGTAGGCCGCCGCCGTCGTTGCGGTGCGCATCGAAAGGAGCCACGTCGGGATGAAGCTCGATGTGACGAACGCATGCTGCGAGCCCGACGAGCGTAAGGCCGACCAGCGCGATCGTTGCGAGTGCCGTCCTGGTCGCCCGGTTGGGGATCACTTGCTCTCCGGGCAGCGCGCCAGCCACGCCGTGGCCGCGGGCGCGTGCGGGTAAGCGCGAACGAGATCCGCGAGTGGCGCGCGCGCGGCGGTACAGCCGCCATGAGAATGAGCGAGCTGGACGATCAGCGCGAGCACGTCGAGGTCGTGCGGCGAATGCGGATGTGCGGCGCGATACGCGATCCAGCACTGCGCCGCGCCCGCGTCGCCCGCAGCGAGCGCGACGCGACATGCGAGGTATTCGCCGGGCTCGGCGAGCGGTGAGCGCTCGATCGTCGCGAGCTTTGCGAGCTCGGCGCGCGCGTCTGGCCACGCGCGGCGATCGTAGGCGAGGCGCGCGCGATCGTAGAGCGCTTGGTCGACCAGCGCCGACGAGGGATACGCGGTGAGCAGCTTCGCGAGCGCTTGATCCGCAGCCGTGGCGTCACCGCGTGAGCGAGCCGCGTCGGCCTGGTGATAGAGCTCGTCGGCAGTGGGCGGCGCGGGAGCGACAGGCGGTGACGTCGCAGGCTGCGGCGTTGCGGGAGGCGGCGCGATCGGAGGATTCGCGGCGGGAGAGGTCGCCGCTGGAGTAGCCGCTGCCGGGGAGGTCGCCGCTGGAGTAGCCGCTGCCAGGGAGGTCGCGGCCGGAGAGGTCGCCGCTGGAGTGGTCGCGGCGGAAGCACCAGCAGAATCGGGAACAGTGGAACCGGAACTGGGAGCCGGAATTGGAGAAGCGGTCGCAGGAGCCGGGGTCCGAATCGGACCCCGAAGAGCTAGTGCGGGTGCGGAAGCGGAAGCGGGCGCGGGTGCAGAAGCGGGTGCAGAAGCGGAAGCGGGTGCGGGAACCGGGGTCGTAGCCACCGTCCTTTCGTGCTCGACCAACAGCGTCTTGACCTGCTCGTCGATCACTCGTCGGGCCCCATCATCGGTGCAGACGCGCTCGCCGTCGCCGAGCATGATCGTGCCGCGGTCCATCGCGACCTTGACCCGGCCATGCGCGACCGAGACGCACGTCGCGCCGGCGTTCGCCTCGACCGAGAAC
>CAZDGY010000617.1:0-4477 GCA_964504685.1 uncultured Kofleriaceae bacterium
CGTCCCCGTCGGCGCAGGCGTAGGCGACTTCGCTGCCGGCGCCGCTGCCGCTGTAGCTGCCGGAGCCGCAGCCGCTGCCGGTTTAGCTGCCGGAGCCGGTGCCGCTGCTGGTTTCGGAGCCGCTGCCGCGGCTGGCTTCGCAGCCGGAGCGGGAGCTCCGCCACTCTGCTTCGCCGCTTCCGCCACGAGCGCGGCGACGTCTTCGCCCGCCTTGCCGATAATCGCGACCGGGGCTCCGAGCTTGACCGTATCGCCTTCCTTGACGAGTAGCTTCAACAAGACGCCTTCGTCTTCGACGTTGAAGTCCATGTTCGCTTTGTCGGTCTCGACCTCGGCGATCAAGTCGCCGGGCGCGACCTTGTCGCCCTCGCGCTTGGTCCAGCGCACGAGCACGCCTTCTTCCATCGTCGGCGAGAGTTTCGGCAGTCCTAAGATCTGGGCCATGGCTAATCCAAATACAGGGCGCGACGAACCGCGGCGACGATATCGGCGGGCTGGGGCTGGACCTCGTCTTCGAGGTTCTTGGCGTACGGCATCGGCACGTCATCGCTGGTGACGCGTTCGATCGGCGCGTCGAGCGCATCCATGCAATGGCGCTGGATCTGATAAGCGACCTCGGCGCCGAACCCGGCGACCGGCCAGCCGATCTCGACGATCACGCAACGCCCGGTCTTGTTCACGCTCGCCGCGAGCGTCTCGACATCGAGTGGCCGCAACGAGCGCGGGTCGACGACCTCGGCTTCGATGCCGTCGGCGGCGAGCAGCTTCGCCGCTTCGAGGCACGTCCACACCATCTTCGACCACGCGATCAGCGTGATGTCTTTGCCCTCGCGCTTGATGTCGGCCTTGCCGATCGCGATCAAGTGCTCGCCGGCCGCGGCATCGGGCACTTCCCACGTCGTGTTGTAGAGCGTCTCGCCCTCGATGAACACGACCGGGTTGTCGTCGCGAATCGCGGTCTTCAACAAGCCCTTCGCGTCGTACGCGGTCGACGGCATCACGACCTTCAAGCCGGGAATGTGCGCGTACAGGCTCTCGAGCGCCTGGCTGTGCTGCGAGCCGACTTGCACCGCCGGGCCGCCCGGACCGCGGAACACGATCGGCACGTTGTATTGCCCGCCGCTCATCTGGAAGATCTTCGCGGCGTTGTTCACGATCTGATCGATCGCGACGAGCGAGAAGTTGAACGTCATGAACTCGATGATCGGGCGCAAGCCGACCATCGCGGCGCCGACACCGATGCCGGCGAATCCCATCTCCGCGATCGGCGCGTCGATGACCCGCCGCTCGCTGAACCGCTGGAGTAAGCCCTGGGTGACCTTGTAGGCGCCGTTGTAGTGGCCGACCTCCTCGCCCATGATGAACACGCTCTCGTCGCGCTCCATCTCCTCGCGCATTGCCTGATTGAGCGCTTCGCGATAGCTGATGACCGCCACGGGCTATTTCTCCTCGGCCTTCACCACGTAGGGCAGGTATTCGTCGGCGGCGGGCGAATCTTCGGCGAACTTCACCGCGTCTTCGATTTCAGCTTTGACGTCGTCTTCGAGCTTGCCGAGCTCGGCCTCGGCGACGCCAAGATCGACCAGCCGCGCGCGGCAACGGTTGAGCGGATCGCGACGCTTCCACTCTTCGACTTCGTCTTTCGTCCGGTACAGGCCCGGATCGCTCATCGAGTGGCCGCGGAACCGATAGGTCACGACCTCGACCAGCGTCGGCTCGCCGGTGGTGCGCGCGCGCTCGATCGCTTCGGCGACCCGGCGCTTTACCTTGACCACATCGTCGCCATCGAATCGATCGCGCGCCATGCCGTGCGCGAGCGCGCGCAGCGACACGTCCTCGACCGCGAGCGAGCGATAGGTCGGCGTGCCCATCGAGTACTGGTTGTTCTCGCAGATCAACACGACCGGCAGCTTCCACAGCGCCGCGAGCGCGAGGCCTTCGGCAAACCCGCCGATCGTCGATGCGCCTTCGCCGAAGAAGCACAGCGTGACCCGGCCATCGCCGCGATACTTGGAAGCGAACGCTGCACCCGCCGCGATCGGCACGTGACCGCCGACGATGCCGTAGCCGCCGAGGAAGTTGTGCTCCTTCGAAAACAGGTGCATCGAGCCGCCGAGGCCCTTCACCAAACCGGTCTTCTTGCCGTAGAGCTCGGCGAGGATCGCCCGCGACGACACCCCCTTCGCATACGCGTGCCCGTGCTCGCGATACGTCGCGACGACGTAGTCTTTCTGCTCGAGCGCCGCGATCGCGCCGACGCACACCGCCTCTTGGCCGATGATCAGGTGCAGGAACCCGCCGATCTTGCCTTGCGAGTACGCTTTCGCGGACGCCTCTTCCATGCGCCGGATCGCGAGCATCTGGCGGTAAAGCGGCGCGAGCTCTTCAGCCGTCGTCGTGATCGACGGATCATCGTCTTCGACGCGGACGGAGTCGGGAGTCGTCATGGACGCGGTGGCCACGGGCCCGACCATACCGGCTGCGCCGCGAGCGGCAAATCCCCTGCGACCAAACTATGGCCAAACTTATGGCCAAACTTACGGGATGAGATCGAAGCTAACCGTGTTGTCGCTGCCGATCGGCTCGCTCTGCGCGAAGTCGTTTTCGCTGCCGAGATCGACTTGCGTGTAGATCGTCGGCAGCTTGTCGAGCGTGAACTTGCCCTCGATGCACGGCACCGGCTCGAACTCGAACGAGGTCGACAGATCGTTGGTGTCGAACTGGAGCACGAGGTTCGCGATCGAGGCGCAGCTCGTCGCGGTCGGCGCCGCACCCGACACCGTCCAGTTGATCACGACCGAGCGAATCTGCGACGCCGGATAGCACTGCTCGTCACGCGCGCAGACCTGGCCCGAGCAGTCGCCATCGGTCGAGCAGATCGTGGCGCCACCGCCGCAGCCGACGAGCGCGATCAGGCACACGGTGCGCATGCGGTCAGTATGGCAGGTCGATCGCGACATCGCCGCTATCGTCGATCGGCGCGGGCGCGCCGGGGTCGGTCTGGTGCGCGGGCGGAATCGGGACCAGGGTGTTGCAGCTCGGCAGCATTTGGAAAGTGAACTTGCCTTCGACGCACGGCACCGGCGCAAACCCGAACTCGTCGCCTTGGTCCGACAGGAACGACAGCTGGAGGTCGGGCGAGCTCGCGCACGTTTCCGAGCTCGCGGGGGCGCGGCTGATCGTCCAGCTGACGTGAACCTCGATGACCTGGGACGAGTCGAGGCACTCGCCATCGCGGGCGCACACCTGGGTGCCGCCGCCGCAATCGCTGTCCTGCTCGCAGCCGAACTCGCCGCTCCCGCCGCCGCCGCCAGGGCCGGTGCCCCAGCCGCCGCCACCACCGCTACCCGTCGAATACGTCGGGTCACAGGCGGTGAGCACGGCGCCCGCGGTGAGAACCAGCGTCCACAATGTGACGCTGATGCCAGACCTTGGACGGGCGAACCCCGCTATTGCACGTAGATCGGGCTCGCGTAGATCCATGGTAGCTCCTGCTGTGCATACATGGGGCCGAGGTCCGCGAGGTACGGCCCGAGGTGGTTCGGCACGATCGAGATCTCGACCCGATATGCCCCAGCGGCCGACATCGGCGCGGTGAGAATGGGGCCGTCGCCGGTCGCGACCACGGTGGGCCCAGAGGCATCGACGAAGATGATCTGCGCGTGGATGGCAGGCGCCGGCAGGGTCGGATCGAGGCCGAGCACGGTCGGCACGTTGACGGTCAGCGTGGCGTTGTCGGCGACCGCGACTTGCCCGCCGAGCTCGACCGTCGCGCCCGCAGCGGTCGTCGCGTAGACGTCGAAGCCGGCCGGCGTGCCCATGATCTCGAACGTCGCGAACATCTCGCCGGCCGCGACCGCCGCTTTGATCTGCGCGGGATCGTGCGGATCGGCGACCAGCACTTCGTTGCTGAACCAGCGCAGCACCCGGCGATAGGAATCACCGCGCTCGCCATCCGCGAGCAAGATCGGCAGCGCGTTCTCGTGCGCATCCGAGCCAGCGGTCGCCGGCATGTGGCGGCCATCGCCGAGGATCAGGTTCCAGCGATCGACATCTGGTTGGTTCACCGACAGGAACGACAGCAGCGCGAGATCGGGCTCGGGATGACCGGGAGTCGTATCGGCGAACAGCACCGCGGCGTCGATCGCGGCATCGGGATCGAGATTGAGGAACGGTCCGCGGATCTTCGGATCGATGTTCGCGTGCAGGTTGTAGACCTCGATGCCGTCCGGAAGCACGGTGCGAAGCTCGGTGATGTCGTGCTGCTCGGTGTGCGCGACCCACGCGAGCGCGCCGGCCGCTTTGAACGCGACGACCGCATCTGCGGTATCCGCGGTGTAGATCGCTTGCCGCTCGGCGATCGTGCCGGGCACGTGGTGGTCGAACATGATCGGCATCAGCGTGTTCTCGGTTCCGACCGTCATGAGGACCTGGTGGCCGTCGTCGCACGTGATCCGCGATCCGTTCTGCTCGTCGG
>CAZDGY010000618.1:0-4475 GCA_964504685.1 uncultured Kofleriaceae bacterium
AGTTGGAGGTTCGCATCGACCGTATCGGAGCCATGGTCTTGGAGATCGTACGCGCGGATCTTGTCGCCGAGCCCGATCCCGCGACCCTCTTGCACCATGTAGACGACCACACCTCGACCCTCGTGGCCGATCCGCTGCAGCGCGAGATCGAGCTGAGCGCGGCAATCGCAGCGCAGGCTGCCGAGCACTTCGCCGGTGAAGCACGACGAATGCACCCGAGCGAGCACCGGAGCGCCGTGCGGGTCGCCCATCACCATCGCCACGTGCTCCTCGTGCGCGAGGCCGATCGCGCTCGCACCTGCGCCACCGGGGTTGCCCGTGCGGTAGACCAGGCAACGAAACTCGCCGTGGGGGGTTGGCAGCCGGGCCTCGGAATACCTCGTAACCATGGGACTGCGCGTGTATGGCGCCGTCGACGAGGCTTGTCAATCGGCGCCCCGACACCTATGTTGAGAGGGTCATGGCGGTACGTCCGGTCGTCGTTTGGCCCGATCCTCGTTTGCGCGAGACCTCCGTCGTTGTCACCGCATTCGACGCGTCGCTGCGCGAGCTGTACCGCGATATGTGCGACTCGATGTACGCAGAGAACGGGCTGGGCATCGCGGCGCTCCAGCTCGGCGACCCGCGCCGGATCTTCATCGTCGAGCCCAAGCTGGCGGGTCGCGGCGAGTCGGATCCGCCGGTCGCGTTCATCAACCCCGAGATCTTGTGGACCTCCGACGAGCAGCAGGACAGCGAAGAGGGCTGCCTGTCGTTCCCGGAGATCTACATCAAGGTCAAGCGGCCGATGCAGGTCAAGGTCCGCGCCGCCGGCCTCGACGGCAAGATGTTCGAGATGGGAGGCGAGGCCCTGCTCGCCCGCTGCATCCTGCACGAGTACGATCACCTCACCGGCAAGCTGCTCGTCGACTTCGTCGGCCCGCTCAAGCGCCAGATGATCAAAAAGAAGTTACAGCGTCAAAAAGACGCCGAAGCCGACGAAGCCGAAGTGTAAAGACCCGCGGCGCCGCTGTCGCATCGCCTTGCAATTCTGAGGTGGGCGACCGTCCAAGCTCGCAGGATCGCGTGAGCCGGCGCTGGCCTCCGATTTGCTCTTAGTCGGGCCATGACGAAGGGATGGTTGTCGACCTTGTCGCCCTGGGACGCGACGTGGATCGCCTGTGAATGGGCCTTATCGGACCTGAGCTGGCACCGCGAGGCGATCGCGCGCGAGCTCGCGGTGAGCGATTTGCCGCTCGTCGGTGCGGTCTCGGTGCTCGAGCACCTGATCGCCGACAGCGATCCGAACGTTCACGCCGCTGCGGTTCAAGCGGCGGAGATTCGCTTCGGCTGCTCGCTCACCGACTGTCAGTCGCTGTAGCCTGCGCGGATGACCGACTGCGTGTTCGTGCGCGGCCTCGAGTTCGAGGGCAACCACGGCTACTCCGCTGCCGAACGGCGCGGCACCCGGCGCTTTCGCGTCGACCTTCGGCTCGAGCTGCCGCTCGGCGCCGCCGCAGCCTCGGATCGGATCGCCGACACGGTCGACTACTGGAAGGTCAGCGAGATCGTGATCGCGCTCGGCACGAAGTCGACCTACAAGCTGCTCGAAGCGCTCGCCGGCGCGATCGCGGCGCAGATCCAAGAGCTGTATCCGCGCGCGGCAGTGGCGATCGAGCTCGAGAAGCTAGCGCCGCCCTGCCCGGGCGTTCCCGCTGCGTGTGGCGTCAAGCTGCACCTGCCGGCGCGAGCGTGATGCGCTGCTAATCGTCGCCTTCCGGCGGTTCGTCCGACTGGCGGTCGGTGTCGTCATCCGGGTTGCCGAACGGCCGCGGGCTCCACACGATCCGCACGATCGCGGCGCCTTTTACTTCGTCGGGCTGCAGCTCGCACACATGATCGACAACCGCGGCGACCTGCTCGCCGGTCTTGTAGCAGATCGGTTGGGTCCCCCAGCACTCGCAGCTGTCGAGCGCGTGGGTGTCGGTGAGCCGCTGGCCGACGCGCCAACGTTTGCCAGCGACCGCGACGCGCGCGCTCGTGACGTGGACGTTGAACACCAAGCCATCGTCGGCGTTCGGCACGACGTAGAACAGCGGCTCGCCGTTGCGCGCGACGTCGTATTGCAGATCGCCAACATTATGTGGCGTGACGTCGTAGCCGCGCAGCGCCTCGCGCAGCGGCGTGAGGAGCGCCTGGGTCTTCGCGGTGATCGGCCCGACGCCGTCGGCGGTGACGATGAGCGGCTGGACCGGCGCAGGATTGCCCGCTGGCAGCGCTCGCCCCGCGCAACCAACCGCGAGGACGAGACCACAGGTGCGCTGGAGCCGCATTCGGCGATTGTACGCGCGGTCAAGCGCTATCTGCGCGCGGCGTGAACGATGTGACTATTCGGCTTTACCTCGCGGCGCGATCGTACTAAGCCCCGAGCATGCTCGAGCGCGACCCCAAGACCTTGGCCCGGCTGCAAGCAGTCGTGACCGCGCTGATCGAGCACCGAGTGTCGACGTCACTCGTCGACGTCGAGCGCGCTCTCGCCCGCTGGCGCAGCGGCAACCACAGCGCGCTGGCGGCACACGGCGCGGTGTTGCGCCACGCGGCGCGCTGCGAGCGCACGGTCGAACGGGTGACCGCAGCCGCCGGAGATCGCCCCGAAGGCATTCTGCGCGACGCGGTCGACGCCGGGCTGATGCCGGCCGACGAGTTCGTCCACCTCGTGGGCAAACAGCCCGAAGACGTCGCGTCGATCGATGCGCTGCAAGACGAAGACGACGCGAGTGCGCCCGACAAGCGCAAGACGCTCGAAGGCCTGCTCGAACGCGGTGCGGTGCTCGTCCATGTCGATGCGCGGCGCGCTGATGTCCAGGTGCCGCCGCGGTTCCGCGCCGACCCGAGCCTGGTGTTGCGCTTCGGCTACAACCTGACCCCGAAGCTCTACGACCTCGAGATCGACGAGTTGGGAATCAGCGCGACGCTCGTGTTTGCCGGCGCGCCGTTCCGCTGCACGTTGCCGTGGGCAGCGGTCTATGCCGCGATGGTCGAAGGCGAGCAACGCGGCACGGTGTGGCCCGAGGACGTGCCCGAGGACGTGCTCACGGGTGGCAACGATGCGGCGGGAGCCGCCGGGTCGCTGCCGATCGCGCCGCCAGTCGTCGATGGAGCCGCTCCTGCGTTCAGCGGTGCTACCGACCGCGGAAGAGCCGCGATCGTCGACGACGCGGCGCCTCGGGCGAAGCGGACCAGCCACCTAAAGCTCGTCGAATAGCGATGCGCGCAGCGCTGATCGTCGCGCTCGCCGCCTGCGGCTCTCCGGCGCCGCCCGCGACCGCGCGGGTCGGGCACATCGACGTCGCGCCGCGCACCACACCGGCGCCGACCGTCGAATGGTCGAGCGACAAGCTCGCTACGCCCGGGCTGCCCGCCGCCGCCAGCCACGGCGAGATCGCGGTGATTCCGATGTCCGACCTCGACGGCGGTCGCGGCAACCCGAACCTCCACATCGAAGTTCGCGATCGCAGCGACCAGCTGATCCAGACGATCGCGGTGATGACGCCGGACGAGTACGAGAGCTTCGTCGTCGACGGCAAGCCGACCGCAAAGCTCGACGAGCGGATCGCCGCCGCGAATCGCGAGCTCGCCACGCTGCACGGCGTGCACGACTTGGTCGCGCTCCACGCGCTCGAGCTCGGCGGCGCCGGCGATGCTGACTCCGGTGCGATCGCTTCGGGCGATGGCCTCGACGTCGAGTTCCGCGGCAATCGGATCCGGCTGTTTCATCGCCCGCAGCAGCGACCGTTCGACGTGCGCAGCGCCCAGCCGTGGCTCATCCCCGAGACCAAGGACCGCGGTCAGATCTGCGACTACCCGGCGTCGCTCGCCGGCGTGTTCCACAGCTCCGATATCCGGCTGATCGTCGTCGAGATCCAGTACATGAGCTCGGACACGTGTCGCGACCCGTCGCCGTCGTTTCACGTCGTCGCGTATTAGATCGTGACCGATGCTTGCGTGCGGTCCTGGTAAAGTTGCCAGAACTTCTCGCTAATCGTCGACGCGGCGATCGTCGCGTTGCCTTGATCGAACGCCGTGCCCTTGATCGTGCCGGTGACCATGATCTCGCCGACGTAGACCCCGTCGGGCTTGAGCTTGTGCGCGAGCATGGCGGCGGCTTTGTGCTTCGCCGAGTTCGCCACAGACAGCCCCATGGCGTTCCACTCGACCGCCATCGCGTCGAGCTTCGGATCGAAGAACCCGAGCCCGCCGTTCGTTACGAGTACCGCGCCCTTGGTCGCACGCAGATCCGGCAGCGTCGCCTGCACGGCCGCGACGAGGCCTGTGACGGCGACGTCGAGCGTGGCCGAAAGCTCGGCAGAGGTCGCGGTCGTCAGATCGCCGGCCGTACCCGCGTACGCACTCCACTGCAACACCGAGATCACGCCGAGCGAGCCTTGCACCTTGGCGACCATCGCGCGGATCTGATCCGGCTTCGACAGATCAGC
>CAZDGY010000619.1:0-4461 GCA_964504685.1 uncultured Kofleriaceae bacterium
GCAGCTCGAACGTGTTGGTCTCTTGCTCGGGGCTCTGGAAGTACAGCGTGCCGGGCACCGACTGGAACCGCGTCATCGACACGTCGAGATCCGGATCGTTGACTTTGCCGACGTTGAAGTCGGCGAGCTTGATCTTCATCTGCGAGCCACGCAGGTTCGGATCCGGCAGCTTGACCAGGATGTTCGCCGGCTTGATGTCGCGATGACATGTATCGCGCACGAGGTGCGAGAACTCGATCGCGGTCGCGACCGGAATCGTGTACTCGAGCACGCGGAAGATCCGCTCGCGCAACGGCACCGCGAGCAGATCGTCGCGCCGGCGCTTCTGTCGCGCACCCTTGAGCCGCTCCTCGAGCGACATGTCGAGTAGCTCGAGGATCATGAAGTCGTTTTCGACGCGCTCGCGCACCGACGGCGGGATGAACCCGGCGCTGTCGCCTTCGCCCGACGCGAGCAGCTCGACGATGTTCGGGTGACCTTGGACGCGCTCCAAGATCTCCTTCTCCATCTGGAACCGCATCTGATCTTCGCCCGACACACCGCGCTGCAGCGCTTTGATCGCGACCGGCCGGCGCAGCGTCGTCTTCGATTCGACCCAGCGCTCTTCGCCGAGATAGGCCTTCGCGAACCGGCCCGAGCCGAGCTCGATCGGCATGCCGGTCTCGTCGACGACGAATGCATAGATCCGACTGCGCGACACGTAGGGCGTCGGCTGAGCGATCACCCCGGACACTTGCGTCATCGGCGGGCCGGGCAGCAGCGGATTGAGCTGCGGCTGCGCGGGTAGGGCGGCGGCCATTCCGATCTGGGTCTGCGGACCCGGCGGGTGCGAGAGCTGCGGCGATCCGGTCGCGTAGTTCGGGATCGACGCGCGGTGCGACGGCTGTTGTTGGGGCGGCTGAGCCGACGGAATCTGGTTGATGCTCGTCGGATCGCCTTCGAAATCGCCGTACTCGTCGCTCTGCGCCCGCTGTGGCGGGGGCTGAGAAGGCGGATTGCGCCCGCCCGGAGGCTGTGACGGCGGCGAACTTTGAGCCATGACAAGCTACCCGCGTCGACCCGACTTGGGCACCGTTCGTCCTCGAGTGTACACGAAGTAGGCGTCGGATCCGGGTCCAAAGTCGAAGAGGATCGGGTCCGCGCAGTCGTCCGTGGCGACCGCCACTGGCTCGCTGCCGACGGCAAACGCGATATGGCCGGTCGCCTGGGTGCCGTTGTTGATCCGAACGTGGGCGATTTCCTGCGCGCGGGGCGTCACCAATGCGACGTCGGTCGCGCGATCGATCTGCACCGCGGGCGATGGCCGACCGCCGATCGGTGCGACGAAACAGGTCAGGCCTTTGACGTGAACGACCCGCGCGCCACCCGGGCCCGCGATCAGCGTGATCCGTAACTTCGTGCCGTGCGGGCCGACGAGATCGATCGTGTTGTTCGCGATCATCGCGAAGTGGACGCGGCGATCGCCGACTTGCTGCGGACCCTCGGCGAGCGCGAGCCGGCGCGGCGTCATGCCCCCTAGGATCGGCGCCGCGGTCGTCATCCACGGCTGAGTCGCGGGCGCCTTGTGAATCGGCGGCGCAGGATCGGGGATCACGGGTGGGGTCGGCGCCGTCGCAGCAGCGACCGCGGGTGGCACGTCGTAGATCCGCGCGTGATGGCTCGCGGGCGGCAACGATGCCACCGGATTCGTCGGCGTCAGCGGCGTCAGCTCGGCATCGAGCCGCTTCATCACCGGCGAGGTCAGCAGCTCGGCTTGCTCGTCGGTCGACGGTTCGATCCCTGCCGCGAGCTCGGCTGCGAGCTCGTCGATCCGCGCGAGTCGCTTCTTCGGATCGAACGCGAGCGCGCGGATCAGCGCATCGACGACGATCTTCGGCACGCCGATCGGGTTGAGCGTCTCGCGCACGAGCTCGTCGGCGTGGCGCCGCTTCTTGTAGCCGGCGTAGACATCTTCGTCGGCGAAGATCGCCTTGCTCGACAACATGTAGATCGCGACACACGCGAGCGAGTAGATATCGGTCGCGGGACTGACCGGCTGACCGGCAAGCTGTTCGGGCGCGGCCCAGCTCGGCGAATACATCGCTAGCTTTTGACCGGCGACGATCGCGGTGTCCTCGGCGCGCTGGCCGGAATCTTCGGTGTCGGCGCTCCACTTCGCGATGCCGAAGTCAGCGAGCTTGGGCAACCGGCTGCCGCCGACCGCGCCGAACAAAATGTTTTGCGGCTTGATGTCGCGATGGACGATCCCGAGTGCATGCGCTTCGGCGAGCGCCGAGCACATCGCGCCGATCACGCGCACCGTCTCCTGCAGCGTCTGCTTGCCCTGCTCGCGGACCACGTTCGACAGCGTGCCGCCGTTCATGAACTCGCAGACCTGGAGCGGCATGCCGTCGGCGTCTTTGAGGCCGATGTGGCCGAAGTCGTAGATCCGCAGCGTGTTCGGATGCGTCAGCCGCGACAGCGCGAACGCCTCTTGAACGAAGTGCTCGTAGCTCGTGCGGCCTACGCCGGAACCGCCGCCGAGCCCGCTGAACACCTTGATGCACACCGGCCGCGACAACCGCTCGTCGTCGCCCTTGTACACGACGCTATGGCCACCGGATCCGATCTGTTCGACCACGCGATAGCGATCGAGGACGATGTCCCCGAGCTTGATTTCCGGGGCCTTTCCCGGCGCCTTGGGCGCGCTGGCCATCGCGTCATCGTAGCACCTACTGCGGCGTCAGTAGCTGCGACGACCCGGGCGTGATTTGCGCCAGTTCGTCGAAGCCGAGCTGGGTCGCCGTCGCGCCGGCATAGTCCTCGACGCCGATCGTCGCATCGCCACCCGTGTCGGTCTGACTCGCATCCCACACGAGCTCGATCGTACCGGTCGCGGCGGTGAGGATCGCTTGCGTCGCGACGACCGCGCCGGTCGTGAACTGCGTACCGCGCCATTGCACGACGATCTTGCCGCCACCGATCTTCGTGCAGACCTGGACGTTGGCTAGATCGGTCCAGAACGGCGCGACGATCGCGTAGGGCGGCGATGCGGTGGGCAGCGCGACGTTGTCGAACTGCGCGAGCTGGATCGAAGTGTCGAACGTCAGGAACCCGTTCGTCGAGATCACGAACGCGCCCGCGTTGTCGCCGTAGTACGCGAAGCCGGCCGGCACGTTGATCGGGTTCGACAAGCCTTCGTCGTCGGGCGAGCCGAACGGCCCCGCATCCGCGTGCATCGCGATGACCGCGCCGCCCATACCGGTGCACGCGTCGACAAATGGCGTCGCTCCTCCGGCCGGCAGGTACGAGCCCGCGACCGTCGGCATCACGGTCAGCATGTAGTCGCCGGAGGTGGTCGGCGTCGCGCCGGCGACTTCGAACGCGGTCCAGCCGGTGTGGCGCGCCGCGAACGTGCCGGTCTCGGCCACGCCAGCGCTGCCCTTGTTGAGCGTCACCTGCGCAGTCTCATCGACGTTGAGGTTGACGAGCTCGACGTCCGCGGTCGTCGGCGTCGCGGTCACGACCACGCGATCGCCGGCGGCGGAACGCGCGAGGTAGCGGTTCTTGCCGCCCGCGGTGAGCGTCTCGGTCGCGAGCGTCACCGTCGCGGTCGTGTCGATCGTGCCGAGGTCGGTGTACGTCTGCGGCGCGAAGTTGAGCTCGAGCGCGCGCCCCGCGACCCCGGCTCGGGTATTGACCTTCACGAGATAGTTCGTCGTCGGGTCGTCGAGCACGACTCGGCCCCGCGGGCCGCCGGTTTGCGCGAACGTATCGACGAAGATCGGCAAGGGATCCGCTGCGACGAGCGCATTCGTCGCGCCGCCGCTCGCGGTTTCGTCGACGGTGATCGCATCGAGCCGGCCGTACGCGGTGCTCGGATCGAGGAACGTCGCGGTCAGCGTCAGGGTGTTCGTGCCGGTCGCGTCGAACACCTGCCATGGTGCGCTGCTCGCGTCGTAGGTGTACGGATTCGACGAGAACACGTTCGTCGTATCGTCGAGCGGCACCGCGCTCGTGATCGTGAGAGCCGCGACCGGCGCGAGCCGCGACGTCACGCGATACGTCGAGACGCCGGCAGTACCCGCCGGATCGTACGCGACGACGTAGTAGCGACCGGGCGCGGCGAACCTCAATAAGCCGTGATACGAGCGCGCCGTATCGCCGACCGGTGACCCACCTTGCCAGGTGAACGCGCTGACGACCGAGAACCGACCGTCGACGATCGCGAAGTCGATGCCGCGATCGAACGTGAGCGCGAGGCCATCGATCTCGTCGGCGGAACCGACGTCGAAGTACAGCGGCGTGAAGTCGCTGATCGCGACCGGGCTCGTGCTGGAGTCGGTGATCGTGATCGACCCACCTGCGGTCGGCAGCGCGAGCGCATCGTTCGATGTCAGGGTCAGCGTGAACTGGCCCGGATCGTATGCGGTGCTGACTTCGACATCGACGACGACGACCGGCGTGCTCGTCGGCGACACG
>CAZDGY010000620.1:0-4456 GCA_964504685.1 uncultured Kofleriaceae bacterium
CGCCGGAGGCGGGATGACCGAGATCACCGAGGACCGCTTCGACGAGTGCGAGGGTCGATTGCAGATTTGTCTCGCGCTGGTTCGAGAACAGGGCTGGCACCATCGGCCAGGAAGGTAGCGCAGATCGCGCTATCGTTGCGGGATGCCGGGCACGGACACGTCGGCGAAGGCGCGGGTGCGCATCGTCATCGGCGCGTGGCTCGTGGTCGGCCTCGTGCTCGGAGTGGTCGTCGTGACGAGCCATGGGCCGGGCACGATCGCCGCCCCGCCGGTCGCCGCGCCGCGCGATGCCGGTCGGTTGCTCGCCGTTCCGGAGCCGCCGCATCTCGGGCCACTCGGTGCACAAGGTGTGCGGCTAACCGGCATCGTCGTCGATGGCGCGGGGCTGCCGGTGACCGGAGCGCAAGTCTCGGCGGAGCTCGAGAAGGGAGTAGCGGATCGAGCGCTGGCTCCGGGCTCGGGCTCGGGCTCGGGCTCGGGCTCGAGTGCAGCAGAGGCAGTCGCGCAGGCGACGGGGAGCGACGGCCGGTTCTTGCTCGAAGGACTCGCTGCTGGGCGCTATCGCCTGCACGTCAAAGGCGAGGGGCTGCTCTCGGCCGAGGTTCGGTTCGTGCCGGTGCCGTCGGACGAGACCCGGATCGTGATCGCGCGGCAGATCGCGATCGACGGCATCGTGACCGACGGCGGGCGGCCTGTTGCCGGCGCGACCGTCGGCATTCGCGGCGATGCGATCGGCGGCGCACTCGAGATCAAGACCGACAACAACGGCGCGTTTCATGCGCCGAACCTGCCGGAGGGCCGCTACCAGGTCTACGCGTGGCAGAGCTCGCTCGCGGCGCGCGCGATGCGGGTCGCGCGGCTCGGCGCCGGGCCGTTCGGGCCGGTCGAGCTCCACCTCGAAGCCGCGACGATCGTCGTCGGCCGCGTGATCGATCGCGACGAGGGCACCGGGCTCGCCGCCGCGATCGAGCTGCGACCGAGCGGTGACGACCAAGCGCCGCGGTACGCGCGCAGTGGCCTCGACGGCGCGTTCAAGATCGAAGGCGTGCCGACCGGCAAGTGGATCGCCGACGGGTTCGCGCCAGGCTATACGAGCGCGGGCGGCGTCGAGCTCGAAGCCGGCCATGGCATCGCCGAGCTCCAGCTCGCGCGCGGCGGTGCGATCGAAGGCCGCGTGGTCGATGCCGAGGGCCGGCCGATCGCAGGTGCGAACGTGCGCGCGCTCGGCGGCGGCGAGTCGGCGCCCGAAGTGTCCGCGGACGTCGATCGCGATCGGCTGCGCCGGTTCTCGGGACGCAGCGCCGCCCCGGTCGCGCCGGATGCGGCTCCGGGCTCCGACCCGATGCTGATCGCGCGCGGCGAGCTAGGCGTCATGGTTGGCCCGATTCCGCCGTTGCCGGCGCCCGGCGTGCAAGCGACTCAGCCCGCATCGATCGATCCGAGCGCTGGCGCGGTCGGCTTGCTCGGCGATCCGCCGCCGCTGCCCGATGATCCGCGTGGCTCGAGCTGGGTGACCGGCACGGATGGGCGCTATCGCATTCGCGGCGCACCGAATGGCAAGCTCACCGTGCTCGCACAAGCCTCGGGATTCGCCGAAGCGCGATCGAAGCCGGTCAGCGTCGGAGTGGGCGAGGTCGTCACCGGCGTCGACATCGTGATGTCGGCCGGCGTGTTCGTCGTCGGCAAGGTCACCGATCAGCACGGTGCGCCGGTGACCGGAGCCGAGCTATCGGCGCAACCCGAGGTCGGCGCGCCATCGGTCGGATTCAGCGATGCCGATGGCGAGTATCGGCTGGGGCCAATCGCCGGTGCGGTCGAGCTGCGCGCATCGGCGTATGGCCACGTCGAGGTCCGGCGCGCGATCGAGCTCGCAGCGCCGCACGGTTCACTCGCAGGCGAGCATCGCGAAGACATCGTGCTCGCGGTCGCGGACGCGGTGCTCGCCGGCAGCGTTGACGACACGACCGGCGTTCCGGTCGGCGGCGCCCACATCGAAGTGCTCGGCGCCGCCGGTGAAGGGCGCAACGCGATCACCGCGGCGGATGGCACGTTCTCGATCGACATGCTGCCGGCCGGCCACGTGCGCGTACGGATCGAGCATCCGAGCTATCCGCCGGTCGAGCTCGAAGCGACCGCGACGACGGGCGCGGTCGAGCGGGTGCGGCTCGAGCTGCCGCTCGGCGGTGGCGTCGAAGGCGCGCTGCTCGATGCGGTGTCCGGCGCGCCGGTCTCGAGCGTGACCCTCGTCGCGAAGGGCCCGAGCGGCCAGACGAGCGAGGCGTCGAGTGACAAGGATGGTCGATGGAAGCTCGGGCCGCTGCGCGCCGGCGCCTGGAAGCTGTCGATCGAGTTGCCCGGCTACTTGGCGACGTCTCGCTCGGTCGACGTCCCGGCCGCGCAGACGCCCGGCGCCACGACCGTGCGCGACATCCGGATCGACCTGCAGCGCGGCGCGCTCGTCGGGGGCACGGTGCGCGACTCGCGTGGGCAACGCGCGGTCGGCGCTCATGTCACGGTGCGCGCGACCGATGGCACGGGCGTCGCGGTCGAGGCCGACGTCGATGCGCTCGGCGAGTTCCGCATCCACGACTGCCCGACCGGCGAGCTCTCGGTGCTCGCGGCGCGCGGCGACGAAGGCGGCAGCGTGCACGCGACGGTGAGGCCCGGCGACGAAGTGCTCGGCCTGACGATCGAGATTCGCTAGCTCGACGCTCGCGGTCAACCGTCGCAGCGCGTCTTGTATGCTGCTCGCGCATGCCAGCTACGTTGAAGACGATGCTCGGACAATACGCACGCGTACGCACCATTCTCGATCGCGCCGAAGAGATCGAAAACGAGGAGCCACTCGGCGCGGCGGAGCGGTCTAAGCCGTTCCCGCCGGCGACCGTCGCGGAGATCGCGGCGTTCGAGGCCAAGCTCGGTTACGCACTGCCGCCGAGCTATCGCGAGTTCTTGCGCCTGCACAACGGCTGGCAATGCTTCTGGGGCGACAGCTGGATCGCGGGCGTGAGCGGCAAGGCCCGGGCGTTCGTGCAGTCGCGTGCCCGAGCTGCGCGCACGTGGGTCGGCAGCGAGAGCGGTTGGGATCCGAAACGCGATCTCGTGATCGGCGCGGACGATAACGGAGGGTTTCTGGTCCTCGCGCGCGAGGCAGGCCGTGGCGGCGAGCGGGCGATCCTCGACTGCGTCGCCGGTGTCGTCATTCCGCAGAACACGTTCTCGTCATTCGCGGACCTCGTGGCCAAGCAGCTGCGCTATCGCAGCAAAGACGTGCAGCGCTTGCCGAAACCGCAACGGATCCTCCGCTAGCGGCCGCCGCGCTGGCGCTGCCGCATCCGGCCGATGTCGATGATCATCGTCGGCGCCGAGTGCAGCTGCTCGTCGAACTCGCGCGGCGGCGGCTTGGTCGGCGGCTTGCGCCCCGGCGGTGGTGTGGTCTTCGGTCTCGCCCGCTGTGGAGGAGGCGGCGGCGCGGCGTCGGACAGCGGGTCCGGTGGCGACCTCATCATCTGGCTGCGCCGCGGGCCGTCGGGGAGGATCTGCGTCGGCTGGACGTGAATATCCTCTTGCTGGCTCATCTTCGGCATCGTCGTGAAGTTCGAGTCGCCTTCGAAGTCGCTCGGCAGCCCGGCGATCGACACCGACGTCGGCTTGGGCTGGAACGGTACCTCGGGCGGCTCGAAGTCTTCGTCGCGCACCATCAAGCTCTCGCCGACGTCGTCAGAGACTTCGTCGGTCATCACGAACTCTTCGAGCATGCGCAGCTCGCGCTCGATCTCCTGCGCGAACATCTTGCGGATGAACCGGCCCAAGTGGCTGCGCGAGTAGTTCGGCATGAACTTGCGCAGGAACGCACGCAAGTCGCCTTCGGCATCGGCCGCGGTCTGATAGCGACTCGCGCGGCTGCGAGTCAGGCAGCGATCGCAGATCGCTTCGAGCTCGGGCGGAATTCCCGGCGTCGCTTCGCTGATCGGCCGGTACTTCGCGTCGCGGACCTTGATCAGCAGGTCCATCTCGTTCGTCGCGGTGAACGGCGGGATGCGGGTCAGCATCTCGTAGAGGCAGCTGCCGAGCGAGAACACGTCGCTGCGGTGATCGAGCTTGCGGCCGAGCGCTTGCTCGGGGCTCATGTACTTGACCTTGCCCTTGATGACGCCGGTCTTCGTGGTGACGCGCGACAGCGCCGCCTTCGCGATGCCGAAATCGCACAGCTTCACCTCGCCGGCGTAGCTGCAGATGATGTTCGACGGCGACACGTCGCGGTGGATGATGCGCAGCGGCCGGCCGCGCGAGTCGACGGCGCTGTGCGCGGCGTGCAGCGCGGCGCCGACCTCGGCCGCGACGTACGCGGCGTGCTCGGGCGGGATCGGCTTCTTCTTGCCGCGACAGCGCTCGAGGACGGTGCGCATGTCCTTGCCGTCGACGTGCTCCATCGCGATGAAGTACTCGCCGTGCG
>CAZDGY010000621.1:0-4446 GCA_964504685.1 uncultured Kofleriaceae bacterium
GGGGGGCGCCGGGCCCGCGGCCGCTGCCGCGGAGCCGACCGCGATGCTCGCGAGGACCCACGCGGCGGCGCGTCGGCGAATCTCGTCGCGCTCCCCGTGGCGGCGCGCGGCCGGCGACGTCGGCGTTTTGACCCGCGCTTCGGCGCCTTCTCGCGCGCACCGCCGGACGGAGAAGAGGAGCCGCAAGCCCTCGGACCGCCGTCGCATGAGCGTCCTCCCGTCGCCGCCGCCGCGCAGCCCGGTTTCGGGGCCGCCCGAGCCGTCGTACCTTACCACGGGTCGTTTCGGCGCCGGACCCGCTGACCGGCTTCGGAAGTCGCGGCCTGCGCCGCCACCATCGACTGAGCGCGCGGGGCGCGCAGTCGCCGGCGAAGCGAGTGTCCGACGCCGAAGCATCGGGGATCCCGCCGGGTGCGACGCTGTTGTTCGAAGTCGAGCTGCTGCGCGTGTCTTGATCGCACCGCTCGAGCTCGTCGAGGCTGGCTGCCGCGATCGCACAGCGGTAGCGCGGCCGAGCGAGCTCGCGGCACGCCGGACCTAGCTTGGCGCGCAGCTCGGTCTCGATCTGCTGGCCGTCAGCATCGGTCGCGGCGCGATCGGGCGCAGCGGCGCGTTGCTCGGCGAGTCCGAGGTCGATCGCATGGGCGATCAGCGCATCGCACTCGCGTTCATTGGGCGGGAGCTCCGCGGTGACGGGCGAAAAGGGACGCGCCGGCGGCTGCGATCCGTGCGCGGCCGAACCGCACGCGAACAGCAAGAGGCAGCACAGCGACCTGATCACGCGATTGATGTTAGCGTGGATTCGCGATGGCGCTGTGGTTCGCGGCAATCCTCGGTCTGATCCAGGGCCTGACCGAGTTCATTCCGGTCTCCTCGTCGGCGCATCTCAAGATCGCACCGGCGGTGTTCGGTCAGCAGGTGTCGACCGAGACGTACACCGCGTACATCGCGGTGATCCAGCTCGGCACGTTGATCGCGGTGTTGATCTACTTCGCCCGCGATCTGATCGCGCTCGTGACCGCGATGATCCAGAACCCGTCGTCGCATGAGGGCAAGCTGTTGTGGATGATCGCGGCCGGCACCGTCCCGATCGTGGTCCTCGGACTGGTGTTCAAGCACCGGATCGAAGCGATCGATTCGCTCAGGTTCATCGCGACGATGCTGATCGTGTTCGGCATCGTGCTCGCGCTCGTCGATCGCTTCGGCACCCGCGGCGGCGACGAGGCGCGGCCGCTGACCGCGATCGGTTGGCGCGACGTCATGCTGATCGGCCTCGCGCAAACGCTCGCTCTCGTGCCGGGCGTTTCGCGCTCGGGCTCGACGATCTGCATGGCGTTGTTGCTCGGGTTCGCGCGCAGCGACGCCGCGAGATTTTCGTTCTTGTTGTCGATTCCTGCGGTCGGTGGCGCCGGGATCTTGGAAGCCTGGAAAGCCATCCCCGGCCTCGGGAGCGATGCGTTGCCTGCGCTCGGCATCGGCATCGGAGTCGCTGGTGTCACCGGTTACATAACGATCGCGTGGCTACTGCGCTGGCTCGGCACGCATCAGCTCATGGGGTTCGCGATCTACCGGATCGCGTGCGGTGGAGCACTGCTGGCGGCGCTGACGCGCGGATGGTTGTGATAGCGTTAGTCTCCGTCTTTCGAGGGTGAATGATGCAGATCTGTCGTCTCGTCAGACCGCTCGCGGTCTTCGTCACGGTCGTTGGGCTCGTCGCAGGCGCACGCGTTGCGCAGGCGGCGGATTGCTCGGTCGCAAAGAGCGGCCGCTACGCAGTCAAGATCGACTCCGCTCCGCAAGGCGCAGCGATCTACATCAATACGAAGGACTGCCCCGCGATCGGCGTGACGCCGTGGCAGGGCAAGCTCAACAACGGCGACTACACCGTCATCATCGAAGCGCCGGGCTACGAGACGTACTCGAAGCCGTTCAAGGTCGCGAAGCTGCGCGCGTCGCAGGAAGTGTTCGCGCCGCTCGTCAAGAAGGCGGATCCGCCGAAGATCGACATCCGCGCCGATGCCGATCCGAAGGGCGTCGCCGGCGCCACGATCATGCTCGACGGCGAGGTCAAGGGCACGGCGCCGGCCGTCGTCGTTACCACGTCGGGTCGCCACCAACTGCGCCTCCAGAAAGATGGCTTCGAGCCGTCGGAGCAGTGGCTGACGCTCGCCGACAACCAGACCGAGACGATCATCCCGACGCTCAAAGAAGTCGCGAAGCCGAAATACGGCACGGTCGTGGTCGATGCCGATGTCCCCGACGCAGAGGTCTACATCGACGGCAACAAGCACCCCGACAACACGCCGGCGGTGATCAACAACGTGATCGAAGGCCTCCACGTCATCGAGGTCCGCAAAGCGCCGGCCCTGCCTTGGAAGCAGACCGTGCAAGTCACCGCCGCGCAGCAGACGAAGGTTCGCGCCGAATTGCAGGCGGGCATGAACGGCGGCGTCGGCGTCGTGCGCGTGCTGTCCGATGCGCAGGGGGCGCGCGCGTTCATCGACGGCACTGACATGGGGCCGGTCCCGGTCGACATCAAAGATGTCAAAGCCGGTGATCACATCGTCCAGGTGAAGGCGCCCGGGATGGCGACCGGCGAAAAGCACGTCACGGTCGCGGCGGGCGCGTCGCAGATCGTGAAGTTCGACCTCAACCAAGAGGTCTCGGGCGACATGGGCACGCTCAAGGTCGTGTCGAACGTGCCGGAAGGCGAAGTGTTCATCGACGGCGCCGCGGTCGGCAAAGTGCCACAAGAGAAGAAGATCGCCGCGGGCGAGCACCCGGTCGTGGTTCGGCTCGAGGGCTTCAAAGACTTCGAGCAAAAGGTCAGGGTCGAAGCGCAGCAGACCGTGACCGTGCAGGCCGAGCTCAAGTCGGTCGGACGGTTGCGAATCCTGTCGACACCGGCGCAAGCGACCGTGCTGGTCAACGGCGTCGCACTCGGCAAGACGCCGATCGATTCAGAGATCGAGACCGGCGAGACCGTCGTTCGGCTCGAGCTCCCCGGCTATCAAGCGTTCGAGCAGACGCTGACGATCGAGGGCGGCAAGACGACGACGCTGTCGCGCGAGCTCGCGGTCGCAGGACCGAGCGAGGCCGAGATGTTCGAGGAGCAGCGCGGCCTGACCTCGTACGGCGCGCGCACGCTGCCGCGCGGTCGCTCGACCGTCGACATCAGCGTCGGATATCCGTACTACTTCGACGGCCGCGTCTCGGTCGGCGCAGGCCGGATCGCGCATCGGTTTGGCTTCGACGCGAACGTCGGCGTGCGCACGATGCTCGCCCGCACCGAGCTCGGTCTCGGCGTGCGAGCGATGTTCGTCAACCAAGATCCGTTCGCGGTCGGCGCGTTCACGAACCTCTATTACGGCAGCAAGATCATCGATAACTCCGGCCGCGACGGCCTGACCTGGGACGTTGGCCTGATCGGTTCGCTGACCGCGCTATCGCACGTCACGATCAGCGCGCGCGCCTACCTCGACGTGTGGAGCGATCGCCACTGCCCGGGCAGGAGCTCGATGCCGACCGCGCAGAACGACGGATTCGACGGCGTGACGAACGCGACCGACGTGCTCGCCGTGTGCCGCGAGTTCAAAGACGGCGGGTTGTCGGCCGCCGACATGGCGCAGGTGTCCGCGCTGACCGGCTGGAAGAAGCCGGACGACGTATTCAACCGCGACAACAACGTGCGGTTCATGACGAGCCTGATCGCCGAGCTCGCGCTGCAGCAGCAGCTCAGCCTGTTCGCGATCATCGAAGGTGCGCCGTTCCAGAGCCAGCGCCGCGCGCTGTTCACGAACGAGTTCGCTCACTCGATGCTCGACACCGATCCCGACTTCTACGGTCGCATCGGCCTGACCTACAAATTCTGACCCAGTCACCTACGCGCTGACCGGCGCGAACGCGATCGCGGAGTAGGCGACCGCGGTCGCGTTTCCCGGGTTGTGATAGCCGTGGCGCTGATCGCCGCCGAACGTCACGACGTCGCCTTCGCGCAAGGTGTAGCGCTCGCCCGCGACCGCTAGCTCGACGCTGCCGCGCTCACACGTCAGATACTCGCGGGTACCGGGGGTGTGCGGCACACCGGCCATCCGCGCACCGGGCGGCAACACCATGCGCTCGAGATCGAGGCCGGGGAGCGGCTCGGGCAGCAGCTTGCGGATCGCGACGTCGCCGCGCTGCCGGCTTGGCAGCTCGTCGGCGCGAATCAGCCGCGCGGGTTGGCGCGGTGCCGCGAGCAGCTCGTCGAGGCGAACTTGCAGGCTGTTCGCGACCTTCACGAGCACCGCGAGCGTCGGATTCGCAGCGCCTGATTCGAGATGGGTCCAGGTCGCGCGCGGGATGCCGGCGGCCTTCGCGATCTGCTGTTGCGACAGGCCGCGGGTCTCGCGCAGCGCCTTGATGTTATCGGCGAGGTGGTCGGGTTCTCGGGGCAACGGGCTAGCC
>CAZDGY010000622.1:0-4439 GCA_964504685.1 uncultured Kofleriaceae bacterium
CGCGCGCACCGGCCAGTGGGCGCTGCTCGACTACGGCGACTTCGTCGTCCACGTCTTTTTGCATAGCGTACGCGAGCACTACGATCTCGAAGGACTGTGGAACGACGCGCCGCGCGTGCCGATCGACGTGCCCGCGGACGCTCGCCTGCCGGCTGACGATCAGTACGACGCGACGTCGGCGTGACGCTGCGAGTGACCGTCGCGGCGGTCGGCCGGCTCAAAGAGCCGTACTTGGTCGCGGCGCAGGACGAGTACACCAAGCGCCTGCGGCCGTTCTGCACGCTGACCGTGAGCGAGCTCAAAGATGACGCGGCGCTCGTCGCGGCGCTGCCCGCCGGCGCACATGTCTACGCGTTCGACGAGCGCGGCGAATCGATCTCGAGCGCGCAGTTCGCGCAGTTGCTCGAACGCGAAGCGTCGCACGGCGGCGGCGCACCGATCGTGCTTGCGATCGGCGGACCCGACGGCCACTCCGACGCGCTGCGTGCGCGCGCGACGAAGCTGCTCGCGTTCGGCAAGATGACGATCGCGCATCGCCTCGTCCGAGTGCTCGTGCTCGAGCAGCTCTATCGCGGCTTCAAGATCGTGCGCGGCGAGCCGTATCACCGCGAGTGACTCGGACGTTACTTCTGATAGCGCGACTTCGTGGCGCGATCGATCTCGCGCTGGTCGTCGGCAGCGCGTTTGGTCGCACGCTTGTCATGCTGCTTTTTGTGCGTCGCGAGCGCGAGCTCGACCTTGACGTGGCCGCCTTTGAAGTACATCTGCAGCGGGATCAGCGTGAACCCGCGTTGCGAGGTCTTGATCCCGAGCTTGTTGATCTCGTGCTTGTGCATGAGCAGACGGCGCACCCGGTCGATGTCGTGGCCCCAGCGATTCGCCTGCGCGTACTCCTGAATCTGGATGCCGTGCAGCCACGCCTGGCCTTTGCGGATCTCGACCCAGCCGTCGGCGATCACGACGCGCGCTTCGCGCAGGCTCTTGACCTCGGATCCGACGAGCGCGATGCCGGCCTCGATCCGCTCGTGCAACGAGAAGTCGTGCGTCGCCTTGCGGTTCGTCGCGATCGTCTTGATCGCTTTCTTGTCAGGTGTGCTCATTACCACTCGCCGACGTTCGGCATCGTCGTCCACGGCTCGCGCGGCGGCAGTGCCGGTCCGCGCTGCAGTAGCTCGATCGAGATCTTGTCCGGTGACCGGACGAACGCCATGTTGCCATCGCGCGGTGGCCGGCTGATCACGTAGCCGAGATCGATGAAGCGCTGACAAGCGGCGTAGATGTCGTCGACCTCATAGGCGACGTGCCCGAAGTTGCGCCCGCTCGGGTAATCCGCGTCGTGCCCCCAATTGTGGGTCAGCTCGATCTGCGGCGCGTCGGCCGGCGATGCTCCCGGCGCCGCGAGAAACACGAGCGTGAACTTGCCCTGCTCGTTGTCGCGACGACGGACCTCGACAAGGCCGAGGCCTTCGCAGAAGAATCGCAATGCTGCCGGCAGGTCGCGGACGCGAACCATCGTGTGGAGGTAGCGCATAGCGACGTGGGTAGCAGATTTCGGTATCCTCGTGCCATGAGCGAGTCGAACGTCCTCGTCAACTTCCGCCTCGATCGCGACCGTCCGCTGCGGCTTCGCTGGCTCGCCACCGACGGCTCGCCCGGCGACGGTTACAAGCCGCAGGTGTCCGCCATCGTGCTCGCCGACGGCAGCAAGCTCGAGATGGATAGCTCCGCGATTCTCGAGCACACCGCGCCCGATCCGGATGGCGGTGTCGGCGCCTATCTGCTGACGTTCAACGGCATGGTCGGCTACGCGGCCGATCACCCCGATCGCGCGAAGGTCGATGCGCTCGCCGACCAGGACATCGAGTACGAGCTCGCATTCCTGCACGACGACGACGGCCGGATCGCGGTCGAGGATACCGACTACAAGGTGCTCGAGCGCCCGCAAGGCTACGCGCGCAAGCTGACCCGCAAGGACGCCTGATGCGCGAGCACACGCCGAGCAAGACCGCGGCGTGGGTTGCAGTTGCGCGCGGTATGGCCGACCGGCTGCCGATCGAAGCGCAGCTCGCACTCGATCCCTACGGCGCCGAGTTCGAGGAGGGCATGCGGATGCGCCTGCAGCACGCGCTCGAGAGGATCGGCGTGCCACTCGAGAAGTTCCCCGGTGTCACCCGGTGGATCCTCTACATGCAGGTGCGCACGCGCGTGATCGATGATGCGCTGCGCGCGTTCGTCGCCCGCGGTGGTCGGCAGCTCGTCGTGCTCGGCGCCGGCTACGACTGTCGCGTGCTGCGCTTGCCCGAGCTCGCCGGTGTCCGCGTGCTCGAGGTCGATCATCCGGCGACCCAGGGCCATAAGCGCGCGGTGCTCGAGCGCCTGCACGCGGTGTCGCCAGCGACGTACGTCGTGTGGAACTTCGAGGAGCGACCGATGGCCGATCTCCCTGCCGCACTCGCCGCCGCCGGGCTCGATCTGGAAGCTCCGACGTTCACGATCTGGGAGGGCGTCACGATGTACCTGACCGAGCCCGCGATCGATAGCTCGCTGCGTGCGATCCGCGCGTGGAGCGCGCCGGGTGCGCAGCTCGCGATGACCTACGTGTCACGGCGTAAGAGCAGACGGCCATCGATCACGACCGCGGCGATCAAGGCGGTGGTCGCGCGGATCGGCGAGCCGTGGCGGTGGTCGTGGGATCCGGCCGAGCTGCCCGCGTATCTCGCGCAACGCGGCTTTGCGCTCGAGCGCGACGTCACGATGGCCGATGCCGGACGCGAATTGTTGCCCGCGAAGTTCGCCGCACAGGTCGTCGATCCCGAGCGCCGGATCGCGCTCGCCGGCAGCGGCGAGTCGGTCGCGATCGCAGGCAGCGCCTGAGTCGAGCGTTACGGCTGGAGCTCGAACGCGCCGATGTCGGCGGCGGCCCCGGTGGGGCGCGGGCAGCCGAGGTAATCACGCGCGACGTCGGGGCGCGCGGTCGCGGCGTCGACGAGCGGGCTGCCGGCGGCGGGTAAAAAGTTGCCGTTCGTCGGATCGACGAGCATCGGCGCCGTGGCGACGACGTTATCGGGCACGGTCGGGTACGGACAGTCGCCGTCGTCGGTGCAGGCGTCCGAGAGCAAGTACGGAGCGTTGGTCAGGTTCTCGTCGATCGTGAGGTCGCTCGACGTCGGGTTGTTCTCGATCCAGATCGCGCTGTTGCGCGGGTCGGAGAACGCGTTCGCGACGAGCTCGGAGTCGGACAACCCGGGCGGCGCGATGACGATCGCGCCATCGAAGTTCGGGTTCGCGCCGACGAACGTGTTGAACACGATGTGGATCGCGGACAGCGGGCTCTGACCGTAGAGCTGCACGCCCCAGCCGCGGGTCATCGCCTCGAACACGTTGTTGACGACCACGATATTCGTGGCCCCGCTGTTGTCGATGTACACACCGTGATCGTGGTTCTGCCAGTAGTCGGTGGTCGGCGCGCAGCCGTTCTCGCCCGGGCCGAGCCTGCCGATGTGATCGAAGTGATTGGCCTCGATGCGGACATTCGGCTCGTCGGTGAACACGCCAGTGATGCCGTAGATCGTATCGGTGCAGGTCCGACCGATGTCGTGGAGGTGATTGCGCAGCACCTCGACGTCGTGGCCGCCGTTCGCCAGGTCGACGCCGGCCGCGCCGGCCGTGCCATCGAGCGCCGAGATGTCGAAGCCCTCGATCCGCACGTAGCCGACGCCGTTCGCGAGATCGAAGCCGATCGCGGTCGTACCGCTGCCGACCAGCTTTGCGGCGAGCGGGTCGCGCGCGTGGATCCACACCCACGATGCGGCGGTGCCACCGGTCGACAGCGACGCGATCGCGCAGCTGCCGGTCGAATCAGGAACGCACGCCGAATACGTGCCGTCGTTGACGATCACCGTGTCTCCGGGCGACACCTGGCTGACCGCCGCTTGGATCGTGCGCAGCGGCGCGGCATCGGTCCCGGCGGCAGTGTCGTCGCCATTCGGATCGACCACCCACGTCCGGCCGCCCTGCTGCGGCGGCCCCGGGAACACGCCACACACCGCGGGCGGGGCGTCGACCTCGGGCGCAGCGTCGGCTACCGGCGTCGCATGCGAGTGCCCGCACGCGCCAGCCACCCAGCTCGCGACGAGCACGAGCGCCACGGATCGGGTCATCGGACGGCAACGCCTCGCATCGTGGATCATCGTCGCCGACGGTCCAGTGGCGGTCAACGGTCGTTCTCGAGTGGAGTGTTACGCCTTCGCCGACAGCTCGCGCACCGCGGTGATCATCGCCCGGACGTGCTCGGGATCGGTCTCCGGCAACACGCCGTGGCCGAGGTTGAAGATGTGCCCGGTAGTGCCCGCGCGCGCGAGGATGTCGGCGACTCGCGTGCGGATCTCGGCCGGCGACGCGAACAACGCGCCGGGATCGAGGTTGCCTTGCAACGCGAC
>CAZDGY010000623.1:0-4428 GCA_964504685.1 uncultured Kofleriaceae bacterium
TAATCGACGGCTTGCTCCGGCAGGCCGGCACGTTCCGCACCGGCGAAGTCGTCGCCGAGCGCGCGATGGACTCGAACGACCTCGAGCGCGAGCGCGGCATCACGATCCTCAGCAAGTGCACGGCGGTGACGTGGAAGGGCGTGCGGATCAACATCGTCGACACGCCCGGCCACGCCGACTTCGGCGGCGAGGTCGAGCGCGTGCTCGGTATGGTCGACTCGGTGCTGCTGCTCGTCGACGCCTACGAAGGCGCGATGCCGCAGACCCGATTCGTGACGCAGAAGGCGTTCGAGATGGGTCTGTCGCCGATCGTCGTCGTCAACAAGATCGATCGCCCGGGCGTCGACCCGCACGACGTCATGGATCAAGTGTTCACGCTGTTCGACTCGCTCGGTGCGAGCGACGCGCAGCTCGACTTCCCGGTGATCTACGCGTCCGGCCGCCAGGGCTACGCGATTCGCAACCTCGACGACGAGAAGACCGATCTCGCGCCGATGCTCGACCTGATCGTCGAGAAGGTGCCGCCCGCTGCCGGCGATCCCAACGCGCCGCTGCTCATGCAGGTCGCGACGCTCGATTACGACGACTACCTCGGCTACATGGCGATCGGCCGCATGCGCGCCGGCAAGAGCAAGGTCGGCGACCGCGTGCTGCTCGCACATCGCAACGGCAAGAAGGAAGAGTTCCGCGTCCAGAAGGTGCTCGGCTTCCAGGGCCTCAAGCGGTTCGAGCTCGCCGAGGCGCGCGCCGGCGACATCGTCGCCTTTACCGGCATGCAGGAGCTCAACGTCGGCGAGACGATCACGTCGATCGAGAACCCGACGATCTTGCCGCTGCTCAAGGTCGATGCGCCGACGATCACGATGAACTTCCGGGTCAACGATGGCCCGTTCGCCGGCCGCGAAGGCAAGTACGTCACATCGCGCAACCTGAGCCAGCGGCTCGAGCGAGAGATCAAGAGCAACGTCGCGTTGCGCGTCGAGGACACCGACACCGCCGGCGTGTTCAAGGTGTCCGGTCGCGGCGAGCTCCACCTCACCGTGCTGATCGAGACGATGCGGCGCGAAGGCTACGAGCTGTGCGTCAGCCAGCCGCAAGTGATCTTGCAGACCGACGAGCGCGGCAAGGTCACCGAGCCGTACGAAGACGCGGTGATCGACCTCGACGAAGCATACGTCGGCGCAGTCGTCGCCGAACTCAACCGCCGACTCGGCGTGATGCAAGAGATGCGTCCGTCGGCACCGGGGCGCACGCGACTCGAGTACCGGATTCCGGCGCGCGGCTTGATCGGCTATCGCTCGCAGTTCATGACCGACACGCGCGGCACCGGCGTCTTGTACACGCAGTTCGCCGAGTACGCGCAGCAAGGTCCCGACATCCGCACGCGCCAGAACGGCGTGTTGATCTCGAGCGAAGAAGGCGTCACGAACGCGTACGGCTTGTTCTATCTGCAAGAGCGCGGACAGATGTTCGTGGGGCCGAACGTCAAGAACTACAGCGGCATGATCGTCGGTATCCACGCGCGCGACAACGACCTCGTGGTCAACGCGAACAAGGTCAAGAAGCTCACGAACATTCGCACGACCGCCGCCGACGAGAAGCTCGTGCTGGCGCCGCCGAAGCAGCTGACGCTCGAGTTCGCGCTCGAGTTCATCAACGATGACGAGCTTGTCGAAGTGACGCCGCAATCGATCCGCCTACGCAAGATGGTGCTCGACCACAACCTGCGTAAGCGCTTCGAAAAGAAGCCGTCCGAAGCCGCCGACTAGGGCGGCGTGCCTTAGTCGAGCCGCATCGGTGGTCCGCCGGCGATGCAGATCGTCGCGGTCCAGCCGCTGCCTCCCGCGATCGGTACGTTGCCGCGAATGTAGATGCCGGTCGTGGTGGGAGCATGGCGCGAGTGGGTGTGAAACAGCAGTGCCCGTATGCCGAGCTCGCCGGTCAACGCGACTCGCGGCCCGGTGCTCCATGCGTCGTCGCGGGTGCGCGCGAAGTACAAGTCGTAGACGCGAAGCGACGGCCCGGCGTAGAACACCATCGCACCGGTCGTCGGCAGGGCCGCCCCCACCGTGAGCCACGCTTGCGGCATCTGGCCCTCGCCGAGGAGTAGCGTCCACTCGCCGCCGCCCGCAACGAACAGCGGTGCGCGCTCGTACGAGATCGCGAGGTGGCCACCGACCGTGGCGGTAGTGTGCATGCCGAGCTCGCGCGCGGTCGCGCTGCGCCCGTGGAACATCAACGGTGTCGTGCCGAAGTTGCCGGCGACTCCAAGCGCGAACGGCGCTTCGACGACAGCGACGTCAGCGGTGGCCGCGCGCGCGGCGGTGATGACCGCGATGATCGGAGCGAGACGCACCGATCAACGATGCGAGACGCGCTTGCCGTGCGCCCATTAAGGTTGGCGATCGCAGCGCCGCAAAGGCGGCGAGCTGATTCGCACTACGGCTACGGCGGCGGCGGTGGCGCGCCAGTGCCGATCGCCGCTTGTGCGCACGCCGCGAGCTGCTGCACCACCTCGGTCGCTTTCGCCTGATCGGCGTCGTTGAGATCGAAGCTCTTCACGTCCTTCGGATCGTGACCTTCGGCGTTGCCCCACGCGGTCATCTTGTCAGCCGCAGCGGACTCGCACGCGGCGTCGTGGCAACTGCACATGTCGTCGCGAAATTCGGAGAGCTTCAACACGACGCCGTTGCTCGCCGCGGTGTCGTCGACGAGCGTCGGCCGCTCCGGCGGTGGTTTCTTCGCGCCGCACGCGACCAGCAAGGACAACAGCGCGACGCGCCGCACGGTCACGAGTGCCCTTTCGCCGGCGCAGCTTTGACGTGGACGTCGAACAAGAAGTGCTGGACCCGGTCGACGTCGGTGCCGACGCGGCAAGTCGTGTCGCCGACCTTGAGGCCTTTGACGACGAAGATGTTGCTGTCGTTGCGCGTGACGAGGTCGACCTCGACGAGCGTCGTGTCATCGCACACGACGCCGCGCGCATAGCCGACGTCGACCTCGACGGTGTGGCCAACCGCGACATCGAGCCTCGTGCCATCGGCGCGCGCCTCACCGGCAAGCAACGCGACGATCGCAAGCGCGCGGATCATGGCGACAGCGTACCGCCGTCGCGCGTGGCGGGCCAGATCTCGCGTCGCCTCACGGGAAGTGCGGAGGCAGAGCGTTGGCAACCCACATCGCGACGAGCCCGTTCGCGATCTCCGACGGCGACGCGGAAGGCGGCCCCCCGGCCTCGACCGCGTCCACTGATCTCGGCGTCGCCAACGCGTACCTCGTCGCGGTCGGTGCGGATCGAAGCGTCTACGTCGTGACCCAGGATGTGCCGCGTGCGATCAAGCGCTGCGCCGGGCCGTGCACGGCCGCCGGCCAATTCGTCGACATCGCCGACGACAGCTTTCGCGAGATCGTCGCCGATCCGCTCGACCTCGGCGTCGGGGCCGACGGTTATCTCTACGTGTCGAGCTTCGGCAAGGGCGTCGCGGTCGGGGCGCCGAACTGAGCCTTATGCCGCGAGCTGGGTCGCAGCGGTCGCGTCGATCACGACGACGGCGCGCTCGGCGACTTCGGTCCAGTGATCGGAGTCGGTGAGCGTCTCGCTGGCGACCAACGAGACACCGTCGCGATGCGCGACGAACAGCGTGCGGCCGAGGCGATGCGCGTAGAGCCGCGCGCCACAAGACAGCAAGAACGTCGCCGAGCCGAGCCCGTCGATCGCGTGGAGCGCGCGAGCTGCGCTCGCCACGCCGCGCGCGACATCGCCGGCTTCGTCGATGCGCGTGAGCACGAACGCGAACAGCCGCTCGCTGTCGGTCGATCCCTCGATCACGGCGGTGTGCTCGGGCGCGGTGCGCGCGACCAACTCCGCGAGCGCCGACGCGGTGACCGTGCCGTTGTGCGCGAACACGAAGTTGCCGCGGCGGAACGGATGCGTGTTCGCGATCGCGAGCTCGCCGACCGTCTTCTTGCGAACGTGTGCGATGACGAGCGTCGCGCCGAGATCCATGCTCGCGTACTGCGAGCAGCGCGCGGCGCAGGTCGTGCGGCGATGCACCGCCCAATCGTCGCCTTGGCGGAGCGCGATGCCCCAGCCATCGGCGTGTTCTTGCGACAAGGCCCGCAAGCTGCGCGGCGCGTCGTGCAGCAGGTCGCGCACCGACGTGGGCGCCACTGCAGCCATTCCGAGCATCCGACACATACCGTCTCAGGATAACCGACGCGCGATCGCGCGCGAGTATTCAGTTAATCGGCCGGATCTCGGTACCGAAGAGGGCCTATTGACCTGTTTCCAGTAGGGGATACGATGCCGGCCATGCGGGGAGCCCTGGTCGCGATCGCGCTAACCACAGGCTGTGGCCATCCCGGAGCCACCCTCCCCGACGCGATCGCGGTCGCCATCGACAGCGCGCCCGCCGACGCCGCGCCGCA
>CAZDGY010000624.1:0-4423 GCA_964504685.1 uncultured Kofleriaceae bacterium
TTCGGCTTGAAGCTCGGGCCGGCCGAGCTCGAGTTCGGCGCGTCGGTGCCGTTCGTGATCATGAACGGCGATCGCGGTCCCGATGATCTCGGCGATCCGACGACGCCAAACGACAACAAGACGTTCGGGCTGTCTGGCCAAGGCATTGGCAACGTCGGCCTCCACTTCAAGACGCGATTCCTGAAGACCAGCAAGGGCCCGCACATCGGCCTCGGCCTCGTCGTCAGCGCGTACCTGCCGACGCTCAGCAAGCAGGACGTGTTCCTCGGCGATCACAACTTCGTGCCGCAAGCGATGTTGGTGCTCGATAAGGAATTCGGCCGCGAACACCGGCTGCGGATCTCGCTCAACGGCGGCATTCGCGTGCGCAGCTCGGCCGCGACGTTCACGAACAGCGACCAAGGCACCGACGGCGCGCCGATCACCGGCCAGACCGTCGCGGTCACGAAAGAGATCCCGTACGGCCTCGGCATCGCGTACGCGCTCAAGGTTCAGAAGTTCGATCTCGTCGGCGAGCTCACCGGCTCGGTCCCGCTCGGCACCAAGGGCACCGACTACAACAACTACATGCCGCTCGAGGCGACCGGCGCGGTCAAGCTTTACCTCGCGCGCAACTCGTTCTTTACGCTCGGTGCGGGCAGCGGCCTACTCCACGACAAGGGCGCGAACCCGGAAGTGCGCGCGTTCATCGGCATCGTGTTCGAGCCGAACATCGGCGACCGCGATGGCGACGGCATCAAGGACGACGTCGACAAGTGTCCGGACGATCCGGAAGACTTCGACGGCTTCGAGGACGAAGACGGCTGCCCCGATCCCGACAACGATCGCGACGGCATCCCCGACGTCGACGACAAGTGCCCGAACGTCCCCGAGGACAAAGACGGCGTCCAAGACGAAGACGGCTGCCCCGAAGGCAACAAGAACGATCGCGACGGCGACGGCATCCCCGACGACGTCGACAAGTGCCCGGACGATCCGGAGGACTTCGACAACTTCCAAGACGCGGACGGCTGCCCGGATCCGGACAACGATCAGGACGGCATCCTCGATGTCGACGATCTGTGCCCGAACGATCCAGAAGACAAAGACGGCTTCGAAGACGAAGACGGCTGCCCCGATCCCGACAACGACAAGGACCGCATCCTCGACAAGGACGACAAGTGTCCGAACGAGCCGGAGACCTACAACGGCTATCAAGATGAAGACGGTTGTCCGGATCGCGGACGCGTCGTCGTGACCGATACGTCGATCGAGATTCTCGACATGGTCTACTTCGAGTACGACAAGGCGATCATCAAGAAGGAGTCGTATCCGATTCTCGATGCGGTCGCCGCGACGCTACAGGGTAACCCGAGCATCCAGGCGGTCGAGATCCAAGGCCACACCGACGAGCGCGGTGACGACAACTACAACCTCGATCTCTCGGATCGTCGCGCTCACTCGGTGCGTCAGTACTTGATCGACAAAGGCGTCGACGAGAAACGGCTAACCGCGCAGGGGTATGGCGAAACTCAGCCGATCGATCGCGGTCACAACCAGGCCGCATGGGCGAAGAATCGGCGCGTCGCGTTCCTGATCTTGAAGCGCACCAGCGATTAGCGGTTCGGCGATCGCCGCGCTAGGCTTGCTGCGTGATCAAGCTCATCGTGTACTTGGTAATCATCATCGCGCTCATCTATGCGGGCTCGACGGTGATGCTCGGCAAGCGCACGTTCTTCGGTCACGTGCGCGCGATCTGGCACACCGAAGAGGTCCAAGACCTCAAAGACGGCGTCAAAGAGACCGCAGGCCCGACCGTCGACAAGCTCGAACGCGGAGCGAAGGCCGGGTATGCCGCGGCCACCCACGACGTCGACGCTGGCGGCGCCGCCGGGTCCGGTTCTGGGTCCGCCGCCCACGCGTCCCCGTGAAGTTTCCACTGACGGAACAGCTGATCGCGGAGGCGAAGCGCTTCGAGCTCCGATCGGCGTGTCGCGATTGCTTTCACTGGGATGACGCGCGCCAGACTTGCTGGCACGACTGGCCCGACGAAGGTCAGCGGCGTTGGCCGATCGACGCCCCGGATGCGACCGGCGCGCGCCCGACGGAAGTCGCGTTCTGCAAGGAGTTCGAGCTCAAGTAGCTCCGGGCGGATTTGCCCCAATGTGCTCTGACGCATTGCACCGTGCTTCTCGGTCACGATCGTTAACAAAGTGCGCCAGCCGAGAGTCTAGGTACATGCCGGATCGGGCAGATAGCGATGGCACGGGTCGTGCTGATACTATGGTCAGAACGGAGGCTTTATGCGTGTACTACTTCCAGCTGCAATCCTCGTCGCCGCGCTCGCGGGCGGGGGATGCTACAGCGACGAGGTCGCGGTGGGTCCCGGTTATGCGGCGGGCTACGCGTCGGCCGATCCGGGCATGGTCTATATCAGCCCTGACGTCCAAGTGATCTCTGACTACGACTACCCGGTGTTCTTCTCGTCCGGGATGTATTGGCGCAATGACGGCGGGCTCTGGTACAGCTCGCGCTGGCGTGATCGCGGTTGGGGCGTCTCGTACAACGTGCCGATGGGGATCCGCGGCATCGATCGCCCGTACGCGTACGCGCACTATCACGGCGGCGGCGTGTACGGTCGCGGCGGCGGCGGCTACGCTCGCGGCGGCTACGGCGGCCGAGGCAACGTCGGTGCGGTGCACGGACCGGGTCGCGTCGAGAGCCGCGGCGAGGTTCACTCGGCGCCGCACTCGTCGGGTGCAGTGCACTCGGCCGGCGGCCATAGCAGTCGTCGCTGATCAGTGCTGAGCTAGCAACGCCGATCTCGCACGAGGTCGGCGTCTTTTGTTTTCGGCTGGGGATGTAACAACGACCGCATTCGATCGCGGCTATCGTGCTGCGGTCATGTTTCGCCGCGCGGCCGCGTTCGTTTGTGCGATGTCAGCTGTCGCCGCTGCGAAGCCGTATCCCGACGTCGCGATCCGAGCGACCGGAGGAGCGGCTGAGGTAATGTTGGTCCAGCTCGAAGTGCGCGACGTGGTGGTGTGGGTGCTATTCACGCGTGAGAGCCAAGGGTTCCGCCTGAGTGGCGATGTGATCCTCGCTTCCGATCGTCGCAGCGGTAAGGAGGCGGTGACGGAAGCCGACTGCGTTACCCGCGTTAAAGCTCTCGACGACGACGTTGTTGCCCTCTTGCGGCCGAACGTTGCGGTCGTGCCAGACGCTTGCGCTACGGCGAAGCGCGCAGTGATCCAGGTGGCCCGCGGCAAGGCGCCAAGAGCGACGTGGCTTCGTTTCGTCGAGCTCAAGGACGCTCGGGTGCCGGGCTGGTATCCACAACTGGCGCCTAACAGCATCGACGATACCGAGACCTGGCTGTGGTTACTGGTCCGTCGGCCACCGGACGTTCCAGCGGGGCGCAACGAACCACCCGGGTATTACCCCGTACCGTTCGAGTCTCTCGGAGCTGGCGACCCGATCGGATCGTTGCCGTCCTCGTAGCTCATCCGGCGTTACGCCGACTCGCGCTGGAACGTGCGGTTCGCGATCCACAAGCCCAAGACTGCGAGACCGGCCGAGCACGCCAAGCCGATCGCGAGCGAGCTATCACCGAGGTCGTCGCGGAACGCGGCGCGCGCGCCGTCGACGACGTGGCTGAACGGGTTGAGCTCCGCGATCCGGCGCAGCCAGCGCGGCGCGAGCGTCATCGGCAACAGGATGCCCGACAGCAGCAGCACCGGCACGCTCACCATGTTGAGCAGAGGCGCTAGCGCATCCTCGCTCTTGAGCCACATCCCGGCCGCGTACGACAACGACGATAACGACACGCCGAGCATCGCGACGATCGCGACCGTGATCAGCGCGCCCGACGCAGGCACGCGCAGGCCGAACGCGACTGCGATTAGCGTGAGCAGCGTCGCTTGGACGATCAGCACGACGGTGTCGCGCATCACTCGGCCGAGCAGCAGGCCGAGTCGACTCGCCGGCGTCACGCGCATGCGCTCGATCGTGCCGAACCGGATCTCCGCGATCAGGCCAAACCCGACGAACATGCTGCCGAAGATGCCGAGCTGGATCAGCAAGCCGGGCACGAACACTTGCCACGCATCGCCGGGCGGGAAGTCTCCAGGTTCGCTTGCGAGAGTTGATCTTCCGCCCGCTGGGGCTTGCTTTTAGTCTCGCTCTTCTCCCACGGCTTGCGCCGTGGGCTGTATTCTTCCGCCGCCCTTCGACTCCGCTCAGGGCAGGCTTTCGCGGCTGGAGCTTGCCGGAGTTCGATTCATCGCGCTCCCATAGATTCCATTCTCACTCACTCTGTAGCCAGCAGAAGCTGCGGGAATCCTAAAGGCCTTCCTCACGTAATCTGACCTGCGGCGTCTAATGGGCGAGGACTCAACTCAATATGCGGATTAACGCGGTGCGTGCGGGCAGTTTTGTTCTTCTG
>CAZDGY010000625.1:0-4421 GCA_964504685.1 uncultured Kofleriaceae bacterium
CGTGGTGTAGCTCACCGCGACATCGCCGATCAACAAGACCTGGCTCGCCGTCGTGAAGTGCGACGATCTGTTGGACGCGCGCCCGGAGATCCGCGCCGGCTATCACACGGTCGGCCGCGTGGTCTCGTTCGTGTTGCAGGGGACGTGGCAATGAGGGACGCGCAAGCCCGTCGGGTGAACGTGTTAATCTTTGGGAGCATGCGCACTCGTGTTGTTCTGGTGCTCGTGCTCGTGCTCGCGCTCGCGCTCGCCTGCGGTCACAAAGACGATCCCGCGCCGACGGTCCCGCCGAAGCTGACGCTGGAGATCTTCGTCGACGATCAGTCCGTCGCGCGCGTCGACGCCTCACAGCTCGCGACCTGGCCGCGAGTCGACACGCTCGTGCCGGTTGCCGCACGCCGGCTCGGCACGTGGCAAGAGCTTTCGATCAAGGCAGCCGCCGAGTCGAAGCAGCTGCACAAGCCGTTCGACGTCTATCGCGATCTCGTACCCGCGCTCTATCTCGGCGACGACGGCGCGCCCGCATTCGGCATGTTCGATCCGGTCGAGCTCGCGAACCACGGCAAGCCCAAGCTCGGCGAGCGCGGCGTCAGCGAAGTCAGGATCACGCTCGCGAAAGGCGGTGGTCGCGGCGAGAACGAGAGCGGGCAGGGCGGCGGCAGTGATCCGAACCAGCTCAAGATCGCGATCAAGACTCCCGCCGGCGAATCGACGCTCGACGGCACGAAGCTCCTCGCGATCGCGCGTCAGCCGATGCCGGGCGATGACTCGAACGAGCCGCGCGGCTGGACGCTCGCGACGATCATGGATGCCGCCGGGATCAAGACCTTTCAACAAGTCATGTTGACCGATGTCTCCGGGCAGGCGCTGTCGCTCGATCGCGCTGACTTCGATCCCAACGCGTCGGTTCCGTTCGTGAAGCTTAACCGCGCAGGCGTGCTGCGCGTCACCGTGTTCAAAAAACAGGGCGAGGGTTGGCAACGCGCGGGCGACCTCCGCGGACTCGCGTCGATCGAAGTCATGAAGTAGCTGCGGACACCACTGAGCTATGCGCTTATCCTCGACATACGTGCGGTTCTCGCTCTTGTTCGCGATCGCATTGGGTACCTGGCCAAGCCTCGCGCTCGCCAAGCCGACGGTCGCGGTCGCGCCGCTCGATGGTGATAGCGACGGCAAGATCGACGCGATCGTGAGCGACGCCGCCACGGCCGAAGCGAAGGTGACGAGCACGAAGGCAGTGGCCAAAGCGATCAAGGAGCTAGGGATCTCGAATCCCGACACGTCGAAGGCGGCCAAGAAGCTCCGCAAACGCCTCGAGGTCGATGCCGTGATCTACGGCAAGCTCGAGCGCGACGGCAAGAAGAAGAAGCTCACGATCAGCGTCTACACGCGTGGCAAGAAGCCCGAGCGCTTCGAGATCGAATACACGAAGTCATCGTCGAAGTCGTTCCGCGAGGACCTGCGCGAGGAGCTCGCGACCCGGCTCGCGCCGGACGAGGCGGTCAAAGACGATGACACCGAGCCGGCGAGCGACGAGGACGCGAACGTGCGCGTGCACAAACACGTGCGCACTCGCAAAGACGTCGATACGGAGCGCGACATCGTCACGCAGGGCGCGGCGTTCGCCGATCTGGGCATCGGTGGCGTGCATCGCTCGCTCACCTACGTCGCCAACACCGGCGAAAATCGGCCGCCGCCCGTCGGCACTGGAGCGTACGCGCTTCAGCTCGATGGCGAGATCTATCCTGGCGCGTTCAATTCGCTCGACGGAATCGCTGCGGCGTTCGGGATCTATGGCTCGGTCAACAAGGTGCTCGGGCTCTCGATCACGATCCCGGGCACGACGCAGAGCGCAGCGATCAGCGAGACGAGCTACGCGGTCGGCGTGCGCTACCGCTACATCTTCGGGCACTCGTCGCTCGCGGTCGGCCTCAGCTATTGGGGCCAGTCGTTCACCGCCGATCGCAGCAAGCTGACGACTCCGACCGAGCTCAACATGCCGGACACCGAGTACCAAGCGATCGCGCCTGGAGCGCTCCTGCGGGTCGGGCTCCATCCCATCGTGGGCTTGACGCTGCAGGTAGACGTGCCGCTGATGCTCAAGAGCGGTCCGATTACCGACGCGAGCTACTTCGGGACGGCTTCGGTCGTGGCGGTCGCGGTGCAACTCGGCCTCGACGTCGCACTCGGACGGCACTACGGGTTGCATTTCGCTGGGTTCTTTGACCAGGAGAGCTTGTCGTTCAAAGCCGGAATGCTGAGCTCTGCGACCGATCGCACTGCGGGCGGAAGCGTGGCGTTCTCGCTGATGTATTGACCCCAGATCGCGGGGTCGTCACCCAGCGATCGCGCTCGTCGCCACGCAAACTCGCCTAGTTGCGTGCGGCAAAACTGGCGCTGTCCATGCAAGTGTTGGCGTGATGGACCAAGCGGTGGCGTACCTCGCGCTGATCGCGACGGTGAGCCTCGCGGTCATCCGGCCGCGGTTCACGGCGACCATCCGGTTTACGCCCGGCACCGCCGCAGTCCTCGGGGTAGCGGTGCTGCTGGTCGCGCGGCTGTTGACGCCCCAAATGATGCTGCAAGCGGCGTCGGTCCAGTGGAGGCCACTGGTCACGTTGACGTCGATCATGATCGTCACCGGCGTCGTCCAAGAGGTCGGCGCGTTCGACCGCCTAGCGGCGCGGATCGAGGATGTCGCCGGCACGCGCAGCGCGGCTGCCACGTTCTCGCTGGTGTTCGCGGTCTCGCTGGTCACGCCGTCGCTGCTCAACAACGACGCGGCGATTCTGGTCCTGACTCCGGCGGTGGTCGCGCTCTCGCGCCGGCTCTATCCCGGCCGTCCTGACGTGACGCTCGCGTTTGCGTTTGCGGTGTTTCTCGCGCCCGGGGTCGCGCCGTTCATCGTGTCGAACCCGATGAACATGATCGTCGCCGAGTACGCCGGCCTGAAGTTCAACTCGTATGCGGCGGTGATGGTCCCACTGTCGCTGGTCGGTGCGGCGCTGACGTATCTCGTGCTGCGCTTGATCTATCGCAACACGCTCCGATCGGCGGTTGCGGTCATCGGGTCACCTATGCGCGTGCATCGTCACGCCGGCGAGCGGCCTGCGGTTCTGCTGATGCTCGCCGTGTTCTTCGCCTATCCGATCGCCGCAGCACTGCAGATTGACATCTGGATGGTCGCGGTCGCGGGCGCGTTAGCGTCGCTCGTCATCTCTCGCGTCTACCGCATTGCATCGCTGCGTAAGGCGACATCGCACGTCTCCGTCGATATTCTGCTGTTCCTGTGGGGGATCTTCTTGGTTGCGCAAGGCCTGCGCTCGGTCGGCGTGGTCGATCAGCTCCATGCGCTCTATGCGACGGGGACCGCAGCTGGGCAGATCGCCACCGTCGGCGTCACCTCCGCGCTGGGCTCGGCGCTGATCGACAACCATCCGATGTCGATCTTGAACATGCTCGCGATCGACGCGTCGCACGGGCCGCGGCCGCTGCTCGCTGCGCTCGTCGGTGGCGATATCGGTCCACGGCTGCTGCCGATCGGCTCGCTCGCGGGGCTGCTCTGGATCGATCTGCTACGTCGTTCGGGACTGCAGGTCGGCATCAAGCGGTTTATTCGAGTCGGCACCCTCGTGCTGTTGCCGACGCTCGCGGTGTCGCTCGTGATGCTGTGGCTGATCGCCTGATCCGACGGCTGGAACCAGGCGCGATCAACGTGTATGTTGCGTCACAACATGACGGCTCGTTCTCGACGGTGGAGCACGCATATCGCGATCTTGGTGTTGGCCATTGCAGCGCTCGGTTGCAAGAAGAAGGCGGAGAGTCCGCCTGCGACCGGGGCAGGCAGCGGTTCAGCGGCAGGAAGCTCGGACGGAACCGGCAGCGGATCAGCGACGGCCGGCTCCAACGCGATGCTGCCGCACCGCGCCGGAAATTGTCCGAGCACCGTCGCAAGATCTACGACGTCGGATGCACTCCAAGGCAGTGACGTGGTCGTCACGATCAGCTCCGATGACAAGGATGCGATCGCGGCGGTCCAGAAGCGCGCCGACGAGCTGCTCGCGGGCCGCCAAGTGCACCACGCCGACACCGCGACGCAGCACCAGCAGAACGGAGAGCACGGCGGCGCGATGGGCATGTGCCCGGTCTATATCCCCGACGGCGCGACCGCGACGGCGACGCACAACGACAACGGCGTGGTCGTGACGATCACGGCGAAGGATCCGGCTGCACTCAAGACCGAGATCGACGCTCGCATTCAAAAAGCGGCCGATTGGGCGAAGGCGAACATCCCGGCGGGCGACAAAGGCACCCAAGGCGGCGTCGGCGGCGGCAAGAACAACGAGGGGATGAATCACTCGGGCAAGGGCGACGGTAAGGGGATCGAGCGTAAGCACGGCGACGGCCAAGGCGGCGGGCTC
>CAZDGY010000626.1:0-4421 GCA_964504685.1 uncultured Kofleriaceae bacterium
GCGTGCTACGGCGGAGGCTTGGCCTCGATCACGCTGCTGCCGATGTCGACCGTCTTGCCCGCCTCGGCAACGACGTCGCGCTTGATCGCGGGACGCGGCCGCGCGGTCGGATCCGCGCCCGCGAACACGCGCTCCGTGGGCGTGCTCGCACGGCTGGAGCCCAGGTCCGAGCTTTGGCGAGTAACCTCCATTACCGTGCGCAACGATCGCGGCAAGGAGTTGGCGCGGATGACGACGCTCGACCCGCCCACTCACTAGCGACGGCAGAAACATGGTGAACACCAAAGGGTCCGATCCAGTGCTGACGTCTAGTGAATGCGATCCCGCCAGCTCGCGAGAAAGCTCATCGCGATGGTCCCGATTACGAACCGGCCCGTCGGGGTCGCCACATCGTCGCTAAAGATCCGGATCTCCGTCGGAGATTCGGTTCTCGCGTCTCTAAGTGCTGGCTCGTATCATCGGGACCTCCGCTTCTGCGCCGGCTCCGGTGACATGCCGGGGTGAAGCACGCCCATCACTGGGCGCGCTTCAGAGTGAACTTGCAGTTGTGCTGGTCGCTGGACCAGTCCGACCCGGAGTCTGTGAGGACTTCGACCCCGCCCTGCAGCTCGTCATGCTTGAGCGTGCCGCCGAACGAGGCCTTCCGCGCGCGGTTCTGCGCGTCGGGCGTGAGCGGGGCCGTGAACTTGAACATCGTGTCGCGCGCCCCGACCTTGATCTGGCCGGTCAGCGCCCCGTCGGTGAAGTGCAGCACCGGGACGTCTTTGATGTCGACCTTGCCGGTAAGCGTCTTGCCGTCCTGGTGAAGCGTGAGCGTCATCGGCTTCGGCGTGTCGGATACACATACCGACCCCGTCCACGTCCCGCTGAGATCGGCGCCCGGCGCGGCCTGCGCAGACGAGCTGGTCACTCCGCCCAGGACGGCGAGCACCGTGCCGACTCCGCATACGATCGCCATCGTCCTCATTCGCATCATCATCGCTCGGTCCTTTTCGCTGGAAGGTTGTGATCGGGCTGCTCGGTGAGCTCAGCTCGCGCGCTTGAGCCCACCAATATCGCTCCTCTGCACTGTGCCGGTCAATGTCCGTCCCGGGTGGAGCAACGAGCGTCTTGGACGTGCAGATGTGCCTGTCCATTTCCGGAGAGATCGACGCCGGCGAATACCTCGGCTCTCACGGTCGGCAATCAGCTCGCCGTCGAGGTCGCGCCATACAGCTTCACTGCCGTGGCGATTCGAACGTGGTTCTCGCGGGCACATCCGAGGAGTCGCTACAGTTGTTTTCTCGATGCGCTTGCGGAGCGCGTGGCGCAGCGGGACATCGAACAGCACCCGATCAAGGTCGATGCGAGCTGCGGCACGGCTCGCATCGCGCTACGACGCAAGGATCAATTCGTCGTTGTTTCGCGGCGCTGGGCGCGCTCACGTTGCGAACGATCTTGGTCGTGAGTCACGCCGGCGTCGCGAGCGGGACCACGACGAAGATCGCGAGGCTCCAGATCGCGTGCGTGACCAGCCCGTCGAGGAGCCGGCCGGTGCGTACACGTTGGATCGTGAAGACCGTGCCGAGCCCGAGCGCCGCGAGCACGAGGACACGCTCGCCGCCCATGATCTGCGGGATCACGTAGAGCACGACCGCGCCGACCGCCCGCCGCGGCAAGCGCTCGCCCGCGAACGTGCAGCCGCGCCAGACGAGCTCCTCGACCACCACGACGCCGAACGTGATCGCCGCCTGCGCCGCGCGCGGCACCACGGTGTCAATGCTCGCGTACAGACCGCGGACCTGTGGCCCGAGCCATGGCGCTGCGAGGCGAAACGCGAGGTGGGTCGCGAGGACGAGCGCACCGCCGAGCGCCGCTGCGCCGGCGAGCCCGCGCGCGTCGACCGCGAACAACCCGCGCAGCCGCTCGCGACCGAGCGCCCACACCGCGATCGCTCCGGCGATCACGGCGGCCGTCGCGGTAGCGAGCCACGGGTCGACGCGCTCGCGCAGCCACAGGGCCGCGCCGAACGCCACGGTGGCGACGGCGACGGCGATGACCGACCGCCGCTCGGTCACGCGGGGGTGCGGGCGAGCCGGCCGGCCATCGCGGCAGAGGGAACCGACGCGACATCGTCGTCGCAGAGCGCGGACGCGATCGCCGCATCGAGCGACATCGGCCGGTGGTCGACGAGGGTCCACAGCGACTCGCCGCTCGGCACGAGATCGTGGCGCACGCCCTCGACGAGCTCCTGGGCCAGCGCGAGTGGCGTCCGCGTGACGAGCGCGATCCAGTAGCTCGACAGCCGCGGGGACAGCACCGGCACGTTGATCATCCGCGGCTGGAGACCGAGCGCGCTGGCGATGCGCACCAGGAGATCGCGGTGCCGGATCCGCTCGGGCCCGGGCAGCTCGAAGATGCGCGAGCCGGTCGGCGGTAACGCGACGGCCGCGACCAGCCCGGCGACGACGTCCTCGATCGCGATCGGATAGGAGACGTTGCGCAGCCAGCGCGGAAGCACCATCGCGGGCAACCTGCGCGCGAGATCTCGCACCATCGTCCAGCTCGCGCTGCCGGTGCCGATCACCATCGCGGCGCGCAGCTCGATCGTGTCGACCGCGCCGCCGCGCAGGGTGGCGCCGACGCGCGCGCGGCTCTGGAGGTGGCGCGATGGATCGCGCGCCGGCATCACGCCACCGAGGTACACGATGCGCCGGACGCCTGCAGCCTCCGCGGCGTGCAGGAACGCCTCCGAGTCGCGTCGCTCGCGCTCGGGGTAGTCCGCGTGACCGCCGCTCATCCCGTGGACGAGGTACAGCGCTGCATCGCAGCCGGCGAGCGCGGCCGGGAGCGTTTGCGGTAGCTCGAGGTCGAGCTCCACCCACGTGCGATCGGGATGCTGCGCCGTCGCATCAGCAATGGCGCGCGTGGCGCACCGCACGGTGTGCCCCGCTGCCGCGAGTGCGACCGCGACGTGGCTGCCGACGAAGCCACTGGCGCCCGTGAGGAGGATCCTGGTCATGCGAGCGCGAAGTTGCGAGACGCGGGCCACCGATAGACCGCGCGGATCGGGTGCGCGGCGCCGAGACGACCGTCATGACGGCGCGACCTGACAACTTCATGGAGGAGTCATGGCAGACGCGATCGAGCGGCTAGGAGGTTCGATCTCGAGCCTCCCGATCGCTACTGACCGGATCTCGCGCGGCGCCGCTTGAGAAGCGCGTGTCTCGCCCGTCGGCGTTCGCGCTCGATTAAGTCTGCCGATCACGGAACGACGATCGCCGATCGCCGCGGGGACGCGCGGCATGTCGGATGCACTGGAGGTTGTCATGAGCCGCTTCGTCGCTGTCGCCCTCCTCGTCGTCCTCGGTTCGACTTCGTACGTGTCAGCGGCGCCCGTGCAAAACGAGCCCGGCGAGCGCGTTCGGTACAAAGAGAAGGAGCATCGCGCAGCCGCGCCCGCCACGCCGCCCGACGGCTGGGTCGAGCTCGCGTCGGCGACACCGGCCAGCAACGGCCGCGAGTACATCGAGATCGACGCCAGCGCCGGCGCATTCATCTCGCTCCGCATCGACGCAGACACCGGGCGACCGTTCGTAGACAGCTTGCGCATCAACTACAAGGACGGCACGCATCGCATCGTGCAACTTGGCGAGCGCCTCGACCCGAAGAAGCGGGGGGCGGGCGTGGTGGACCTCCGCGGCCCGCATGAGATCGATTCGCTGGTGGTCGTCAGTGATCGAGACTCGAAGGGCTCGTATGCGATCCTCGGGATGGCCGACAAGCCCCCGATCGCCGCTGTGGTCTCGGATCTTCGTCGGCGCTAGAGGCCATCCCGAGCATCGCGGTCGCGAATCACTTCACGTCGTCGACGCCCAGCTGCTGCGCGCACGGTGCGGCATGCTGTGCGCACCACTGTCCGCTCTGCGACCGCAAATAGCGTTACGGGCAGGTCTTACAGGGCGGGACGCGACGCGTGAACTCGGTCGGTTTGCCGCGCGCGTCGACCGCGATCTCGCAGCACTGCTCGAATAGGGTGCGCAGCTGCGCCCGCCCACGCTGAACACGCGACTTCATGCCGGAGACGGAGATGCCGACCATCTCGGCGGCTTCTTTGGCAGTGCGGCCTTCCAGCTCGACGAGCGTGATCGCTTCCCGATATGGCGACGACAGCTGCGATACGAATAGCGAGACGCAACCCGCGAGCGCGGTCGCGGCGTCACGATCGTTGTCCGACGTGGGTGCCGCAGGCATATCGTCGAGATCGTCTGCGCCGATCGGCGCGCGCGCGTGCTTGCGACCGGAGTCGGCGATCGCGTTGCGCGCGACCTGGAACATCCAGGCCGAGAACCGATCATCGTCGCGCAGCTCGGGCAGTCCGCGGTGCATGCGCACGAGGACGTCCTGGACGACGTCCTCGATTTCACACGGCGCGCCGCGAT
>CAZDGY010000627.1:0-4420 GCA_964504685.1 uncultured Kofleriaceae bacterium
GAGCCGCGAGCAGCGCTATGAACCGGTCGAGTACTACGACGACGACGAGGATTAGCTCTAAAACTAAGCCGAGAACGGCAGTCGAATCACGACGCCGCGCGCGGTGACCACGAGCCCACCGTCGGCACGGCGCGCGAGGACGCTCGCGATGCCGAGGTCCTCTTCGCTCACGGCACCGTCGTAGGTCGCGCGGAACCGGGCCCAGGCGTGATCAGCGTCGACGTGTTGGTCGACCGCGAGCGATAGAGCGTTCGCCGGCGCATCGAGCGCGAGCGCGAGCACGATCTCCTCGAGCTCGAACGCGCTGCATCGCACGGCGCGATCCGGTGCGCCCGCCACGTCGATCTCGAGCCGCGGTGCGACGACGCGCACGAGGTCGATCGCGGGTTCGATCGCGTTCGCGACGACCGCCGGAGCGCCGAGAATCGCGAGCGGCGACGTCTTCACGCGGTCGGCAGTCTGTTGCAATTCGCCGAGCAAGTCGAAGCCGTCGTTGACCGGCGTCGTCTGTCGCCGAGCGAGCTCCGCCGTGCCGAGCTTTACGATCTGCACGAAGCCGCGAAGATCGTGAGCGATGGACGAGCTGCGATCGGCTTCGCGCCGCACGAGCTCGTTTGCCAGTCTCGATCGCTTCTGCGCGATCGTCTTCCACGCCCCTGCTTCGTCGACGGCCACGGCGGTACCATATCACTCGCCGCGGCCGGGACCTCGCCAACGTTGGATGCGCGCGGGCCACGCCGGTAGGCCGTCCTCACGCTTTTTCGCCGCGGACCGCGCGGTCAGCTTCGCGATCACCGCGAGCTGTTTGTCGAGCTCGCTCGGGGCGCCGGTCGGAGGCAGCTCGAACGTACCGTCGTCGTGGAGCTGCGCGATGCTGCGATACACCGCATCCGGCGTCGCGATCATCGCGTCGTAGGTCGCGCTCGCGCCGTCATCTCGCTGGCGCTCGAGTGCGAACCGAGCCCCCGCGGTCGGGCGCGCCGGATCACTCACCGAGGTCGGACGCGAAGCGGTTCGAGACGTCGGCGGCGTTGCCCCACTGCGACTTCTTCCACTCGACGTTCCATTGCCGCAGCTCGAGCATCGGATCGAGCAGTGCCCGCGCCGCGACCTCGGCGCCCTTGTCGCCCCACAGATCCTTGCGCTCGTCGGCGTCGGTCGCGAGGTCGTACAGCCTCGGCGCGCCGGTGCCGACCAGCTTCATCTTCCAGTGGCCGATCCGGCCGGCGTGCGCGTTCTCGTACTGCGACGAGAAAGACATCAGCGGATAGCCGCCGCCGCCGTTCGCGAGCGGCATCAGCGAGCCACCTTGCCACTCTGGATCGTTCGCGACGCCGAGCGCATCGGCGAGCGTCGGCACGATGTCGATCGCCTCGGCGCCTTCGAGCACCTTGCCGGCCGGAAACTGCGGCGGGTAGTGGATGAGCAGCGGCACGTGGAGCAGCGTCTCGCGCTCGCTGCCGCCGTGACCGACGCGGCCGTCTTCCCATTGCTCGTCGCCGTGATCCGCGACGACGATCAGCATCGTCTGATCCCACACGCCCCACGTCTTCAGCTTCTCGACCAGCTGGCCGAGCAGATCGTCTTGGTAGCTGACGTTCGAGTCGTACAACGCGCGCACGTGATCGTGCTCGGCGTCGGACAGGCCTTTGCCGTCGCTGCCGTTCGGGCCGTCGTCGCCGTATTCACTCTGGAACCGGCCTTTGTAGCCGCCGTCGTACTTCGCCATCCACGGCTGCTTCGCGCGCCACGTCACGTGCGTGTCGATCAAGCCGAGGTAGACGAACCACGGCTGGTCCTTCTTCGCGGCGACGAACGACAGGCCCTTGTCCATGATGTCCGCGCCGCGCAGGCCCAAGCCCTTCTCGATGTGGTTGACGAATTGATCCCAGCCCGAGCCGAAGCCGCGCGCCGGACGGATGTAGCCGTTGCCCGATGCACCAGCGACGAACATCCCAGCTTTCTTGGCGACCTCGTCGATCGTCATCCACTTGTCGGCGAGATGATCGTGCATCTCGATCGCTTTGTGCTTCGCGAGGTAGTTCGAGCTCCAGATCGCCGCGTGCGAGACCTGCGATTCGTTGCCTTGGACGTACGTGTTGACGAACAGCGACGACGATTCGGCGAGCTTGTCCCAGTTCGGCGTCTCCGGCCGCGCTTTCGAGTTGATCGCGCGGATCCGATCGGCGCGCAGCGAATCCATCACGATGAAGATGACGTGCTTCGGCGCCGGGCCGCGAGCGACGGTCGGCGCCGCTGCCGGAATCTCGAGTCCGGCGTTCGGCACGTGCGCTTCGGCGCAACCGGTGGCGGTCAGGTCGATGCGAGCTGGCTTGCCCGCGAGCGCCGCGAGATCGAGCGTCGCGCCGGCGCCGGACAGCTTGCCAGTCGGGCCGGCATGACCGTCTTCACCGACGGTGGTCACCGCGATCGCGCAGCCGGCATCCGGCACGTCGGCGACCAGCTTGGCCTTGTCGGGCACGGCGACGAACCACGTCATCGCGCCGTCCTTCGGGATCACGAGGCTCTTGGAGCTCGGGTCGTAGAACTTCGCGGAGCCGTCGTCGGGCGGCGCGGTTTCGCCTCCGACTTGCAGCCACGCGACCTCGAGCCCGGACGACTTCGCGAACAGCGCGAGCGAGTTCTCGCCTTCGGCGAGTTGACCGGCCGGCACCGCGAGCTCGACCGTCGACCAACCCTTCGCGAGCTTGCCGTTGATGTCTTTGTTGTCGTTGACCTTGAGGCTCAACGTCTCGTCGGCATTCGCGAACGCGCGGATCCTGACGCTGCCTTGCTTCGCTTGCGCTTCGGTCAGCGGCACGTGGATCGATGCGGTCTTGCCGACGATGCGCGCGACCTTGACCTCGCCTTCGGTCTGGCGCAGCTCCCATTGCCGCTTCCAGCCCTTCATCACGTTGCCGAGCCGCTGATACTTCTCGAATCCGGCCGAGCCTGCTTCGACGAGCAAGCCGCCGCCGCGGCTGATGTGTGCGGCGAGCCGATTGTCGATCAACGAGTAAACGTCGCGGCCGTCGCTCTTCGGCGCAGGCGAAGCGGCCGCCTCGGCCGGCGCAGGTGTGGGCGATGCAGTGATCGCTTTGTTCGACGGCACCGCTGCGGGAGCCGGCGCGGTCGGCTCGACCACCTTGCCAGCGGTGTCCTTGCCGCTCTTGCCGCAGGAGACCAGGCTTGCGAACGTGACGAGCACGACGGTGGAACGAACGATCATCGACGGTGAACCTATGCAGGTGTGCCCGTCGGGTCAAGTAGCCGCCACGCGTGGCTGTAGAGGTTGCAGCGATCGCCCCGCACGAACCCTGCCAGCGCGATGCCGAACCGCTCCGCCAGCTCGATCGCGAGCGAGGTCGGCGCCGACACCGAGGCCACGATCGGCACCCCGAACATCACGGCTTTTTGGACTAATTCGTAACCGGCCCGTCCGCTGAGGAACAAAATGTGGTCGGCGGGCGTTACGCGGGCGGCGAGCGCCCAACCGACGACCTTGTCGACCGCGTTGTGGCGGCCGACATCCTCGCGCGCGACCACGAGCTCACCGGCGAGCGTGAACAGCGCCGCGGCATGCAGCCCACCGGTGTCCGCGAACAGCCGTTGGGCGGCGCGCAGCCGGTCGGGTAGCGCAGCGAGCACCGCGCGCGACACTGCGGTATCGGCGGTGATCTCGCGGGCTCGCAGCTCGAGGTCGGCGATCGCGACGCGGCCGCACACGCCGCACGCCGCAGACGCGAGCAAGCCTCGGCCCGCAAAAGCGCTCGCGGCGACATCGATCTCGACCGCGTCCTCGTCGGCTTGCGCGATCGATCCGGCGGCGACCGATTCGGCGTGCAACAACCCGCGCACCAGCTCGAGGTCCGCGCCCGGCGTCCGCATGATCGTCGCGACCGGCGCGCCCCGTGCGCGCAATTGCAGCGGCGCTTCGACGATGACCCGATCGCGATCGCTGCGGCGGCTCGCGCCGTCGATGCGCTCGATCGTTACCTCGCGGGCCTGCACCGCGATCATGTAGCACGCGAGCTGCTACGCTCCGCCCGTGAAAGACCGCGTCTTCCGCGATCCGGTGCACGGCTTGATCGAGTTCAAAGCCGACGATCGCCCGATCGCCGATCTGCTCGACACGCGCGCGATGCAGCGGCTCCGCCGGATCAAGCAGATGGGGTTCGCGTGGCTCGTCTATCCAGGCGCCGAGCACTCGCGGTTCGGCCACGCGCTCGGCGCGTTCCACATCGCCCAACGCGTCACGCGCCGGCTCGAGCTCGACGCGAAGGTCGCGCGCCACGTCAAGGTCGCGGCGCTGCTCCACGACATCGGCCACGGGCCGTTCTCGCACGCGTTCGAGCACGTGTTCTCGGGCCACGATCACGAGCGGTGGGGCGCGCGGATCGCGACCGAAGATCCCGAGCTC
>CAZDGY010000628.1:0-4410 GCA_964504685.1 uncultured Kofleriaceae bacterium
CTGCTCCGCCGCTTTGTGGATATATTTCACCGCCTTCGCCGGGTCCCGCGCCACGCCGTCGCCCGTGGTGTAGTGAGCGGCAACGCTGAGTTGGGCCTCGGCATCGCCCTTGTCCGCCCTGGCCTTGAGGGCCTCGAACTGCTTGCGCTCGTCGACGAACTTGTTGCGGCGTAACTTCTTCAGCTCGGTCGCGAGCGCTGCAGTTGCCTCGGCATCCGTGCCGTAGACCTGGCGTTCGATCACCGGGCGGTCGCCCGCCTTGATCTCGCCTTTGCGGATCCACAACACCGCGCCGTCGGTCGCGAGCTCGACGTACTTGTTGCGCGATCCACTCCAGTTCTCGACGCGCGTCCATTGCAAGACCGCCACGGGCGCTACGATACGCAACTCGGCAGCGAGCGGGAAGGTTGGTGCCCATCGCGCGGCCCAGCGCGTGTTACAACGCGCCGCATGTCGGTGACCACCTCGCTCCCGGACAAGAAGCTCGGCAAAGCACTCGATCGCATTCACCGCGCCCAAGGCCGATTCTTGCAGCGCTATCCCGGCGACAGCGGCGCACGCCAAGCGGTTCACACCGTCTATGGCGGCGCTCACCTGTTCACCGCGGAGACTCCGAAGAAGCTCGGCGAGCTCGCGCTGCGCGCGCTCGAGACGTACGCACCCGACGCTGCGAGCTTCGCCGAGGCGATCGGCATTCGCGGCGAGCTCGCGCCGAAGGTCTACGAGCGCGTGCGCGAGAAGCTGCAGCGCGAGCCGGTCGAGGACTTCCGCATCGACTTCGAAGACGGTTACGGCAACCGCTCCGACGACGAAGAGGACGGCCACGCGGTCGCCGCCGCGCAACAGGTCGCGGCCGGGCACATCGCAGGCACGTTGCCGCCGTTCATCGGCATCCGGATCAAGCCGCTGACCCGCGATCTCGCAGCGCGCTCGTTGCGCACGCTCGACGTGTTCCTGACCGAGCTCGTGACCGCGACGAACGGCAAGTTGCCCGATAACTTCGTCGTCACCCTGCCGAAGATCCAGACTCGCACCGATGTCGAAGTGCTGGTCGACACGTTCGATGTGCTCGAAGATCGGCTCGAGCTTGACGGCGGCTCGCTGCACGTCGAATTCATGGTCGAGACCACGCAGAGCATCTTCGATCCGCAAGGTCGCTCGGCGTTGCCGCGCCTGCACCGCGCCGCCGCGGGCCGGCTCGTCGCCGCGCACTTCGGCACGTACGACTACACCGCGAACTGCGACATCACCGCCGCGCATCAGAAGATGCGCCATCCGGCGTGCGACTTCGCGAAGCATGTGATGAAGGTGTCGTTCGCCGGCACCGGCGTGATGCTGTCCGACGGCGCGACGAACATCATGCCGGTCGCTCCCCATCGCGGCGCGAACCTCACCGACGATCAGAAGCGCGACAATCGCGCCGCCGTGTTCGGCGCCTGGCGGATCCACGCCGACGACGTGCGCCACTCGCTCGTCAACGGGTTCTATCAAGGCTGGGATCTGCATCCGGCCCAACTCGTGCCGCGCTACGGCTCGGTGTACGCGTTCTTTCTCGATGGCCTGCAACCGGCGAGCGAGCGGCTGCGCAACTTCGTCGACAAGGCGGCGCAGGCGACACTGGTCGGCGACATCTTTGATGACGCCGCGACCGGGCAGGGCCTGCTCAACTACTTCTTGCGCGGCATCGCGTGCGGCGCGGTCACCGAGCAGGAGGCCTTGGCCACCGGCCTCAGCGTCGACGAGATTCGTAGCCGGTCTTTCGTAAAGATCATGGCGGCTCGGCGCGCGAAGGGTTAACGCGCCGGTCTATAAGATCGAGTGATCCCAAATAGTTACCGGATCTTTGCGTATGCAGGGCATCAGCTCGGCGATCGCCAACGATCCACGTTCAGTTCCATTTCGGGCAGCGCTGGGGTAACTCGTTGCACATGATCGAGCTCAAGACCGCTCGCGATCCACGCGATCTCGCAGAGTTGATCGCGTCGACGTTGCCGAATCATCTCGCTCCCGATCCGAACTCCGCGAACGCGCGGGTCGGCAAGCTCGTGAAGCAAGCGCAGGCGCAAGCCGAAGCGCAGCGCCAGCGCTGGGACGAGATGGACACGGTCAACTTCACGACCCTCGACGCCGACAACGACTGGTCTGACGTCTAAGCGCGCCGCTTGCGGCCTGCTACAAGCTCGTGTAGATACGAGCGCTCACGGCGATCGTAGCTCAGTTGGTAGAGCGCCAGGTTGTGGTCCTGGATGTCGCGGGTTCGAGCCCCGTCGTTCGCCCCGAAATTCACTGACCAGTTATGCTGCGGTCATGTACCGCCTCGCGATCGTCGTCGTGGTCGTGCTCGCCGGTCCCGCGCATGCGGACGGCGTGTTCGACGTATGCAAGGGCGAATCGAAGACCATCGTGCCCGGGACCGGGCAGATGTCGATCGCGGTCATCTACCCCGATGACTTTCCCGGACGCACGACGCGCCAAGTGCTGTTCCCGATCGGGTCGCGGCTCGCGACCGCGGAGCACGCGAAGATCCTGCTCGGCGCCGAGGTCGACGCCGCGCTCAAGCTCGTGACCGATCGCCATTGGAGTGAGGCGAGTAACGCGTGCAGCACCGCGCCGTCGCTGGAAGCGGTGCTCGGCCAGAAGCACTCGAACCTGTCGACCGCGCGGGCGTCGATCGCGTGCGACGACTCGGGGGCGTGTGAGCTCCATCTCGATCTCGAGCGCCACGGCCGGCCGTCTGCCGAGCGGTTCGTGCGATATGCGGCGCCACTCGTCGGCAGCAAGGACAACCTCGCGACCATCGCGGCCGCAGCACCGAAGCTCGTTGCGAAGGGCCCGCCTCCCGATGCGCCGAAGGCCGGCCTCGCGGTCGCAGAGCTCGCGCCCGGGATCGTGACCACGCGCAGCGACGCCGACGGTGCGCTCGAGATCGATCGCTCGATGGAGACGAACCCGGCGTTCGCCGCGTGTGCTCCGAAGGGCCGCAAGTCGCACGATATTCGCGGTTACTGGGCCGACTGGAAGTTGTCGGCGCTCGGCACTGCGATGGAGGTGTTCGTGAAGCCGTTCGGCGGTGTCGACCCGGCCGACGCGCAAGCGGCCGATTGCTTGCGCAAGGTGATGCAGCACATGCAGGTCGCATGTCCACGCGACGGCAAGGTCGTCCCGGTCCACACCGCGATCTGCTTGTAGCTGCGGCGCGCGACACGATCATGACAAGTCGCGACGCGGACGTGACACGGCTTCGCCAAGCCGTGACGACCGCGCGCGCCGGCATGGCTAGGCTTGCACGATGCTCATTCGAGTCGCTGCGATCTCGTGCTTGCTGTGCTCCATCGCGTACGCGGATCCGCCGCATTACACGCGCAAACAAGAGCTGCATATCGACGCGAAGCAAACGGAGCGCACGCGACCCAAGCCACCAGTTGCGAGTATCGACCGGCCGATCAGCGCGGGCGACGCGATGGCGACCGCGGAGCTTCAAGCGCCGATCCGGCAGGAGCAAGAGGGATTGCTGCTCCAGCTCGTGAACAGCACGTCCGACGACGACCCCGACAAGGCCGAGTACCTGTTCCGACTCGCCGAGCACTACTCGCGACAGCAGCGGTTCTGGCGGCTCGAAGCCGGCGAGCGCGCGCTTCGCATGCACGCCGATCCGGTCCCGCGCTAGCGCCCCGCCTATTGCACGATGCCGAGCGCCTCTTCCCACGGCGTCGAGAACAGCAGGTAGTCGCCGAAGTCGAAGCGGTTCTGCTCGAGCTGTGCGCGTTGGTCGTCGGTGAGCGCTGCGAGGAATCGCTTGTTCTGGTGATCGACATCGTCGAGCAGCTCGCGCGCGAGCTCGACGCCCGCCATCGGCTTGGTCGCCAGCGAGATCTCGCCGTTCATCACCGCGGACACGAGGCGGTTTTCGATCGCGCTCGCGGCGTCTTTGGTCGCGCCGTCGAGCTCGGCGAGTTGACGCTGGTCGAGATGCGCGAGCTGGGCGAAGTCGTCGCGGACCCGCGCGACCCGAGCCCGCTGCGGTGCGATCGCACGCTGCGCGAACGGCACGATGCGATCGCGGTACGACAGCATGTCTTCGCCCGGTTGCGGTGCGAACCACATCGCCCAACCCGGGACTTTGAACCCGTAGATGTCCATGCCGTCGTTGTTCGCAGCCGGTTGCGCCGCGGCGGGGTCGTCGCCTTGCGCGTGCTCGCCGTTGCCGTTCGACGGGCGCCAGTCGCTCGGGCGCGATGACTTCGAGCAGTCGACCGCGACGTTCGCGGGTTCTTGATCGCTGCCGCGCGAGCAATCGCGCCAGCCTTGGTAGATGCAGATCGCGCCGAGCACGATCGCGAGCCGGCGCCAACCGACCGAGCTCATGGTGCCTCCGCGGTGACCGGCGCGGCTGCGCTGGCCTGCTGCGCC
>CAZDGY010000629.1:0-4408 GCA_964504685.1 uncultured Kofleriaceae bacterium
CGATCACGATCGCCGGCTCGGCGGTGGGCCCGGCCACCGACTCGCTCACCGTTCCCCCGGATACCGACGAGGCGCTCGAGATCTTCGCCGACCAGGCCGATCAGGTCTATTGGCTGACCTCGTGCGGGACGATGCACGACGACGACGAGCACGACGCGTTCCTGCACGTGTTACCGACTGACCCTCAGGATGGCCAGCTCGCGATCGTGTTGCGCGACGCCCAGGGCGGCGTCGTCTGGCGCGTGTGGCAAATCGCGGCGATGTAGCTGTCTCACGGTGCAAAAACTTGCGGGGGCAGGATGTCCCAGCAGAGGATCTGCACATGCGGCGATTCGTCGGCACTGTCCTATTCGTTTGCGCGGCGTTCGCGGCTTGTCACGGCACGACCCAAACGCAAGAGAACGCCGAAGTCGTCGATTCGCTGTGCAACTGCCTCGATCCCGGCAACGCCGATTGCGTCTCGCAGCTGACCACCGCGGTCGGCTCTGCATCTCCCCAGTGCGTCGAGTGCGTTTTCGATAACGAGCGCGCGTGCGCCGCGATGGAAAACGAATGCCCAACCCTTTGTTTCCCGCAGCAGCAGCCCTAAAGGAGAACTAGTAGATGAGGTATTCGACCCTGGCGCTGACGATCTCACTCGCGCTCGGCGCCACGCACGTGGCCCGAGCACAACCCGCACCTGGCGACGACGATCTGCCGCCGACTCCCTCGATGGGGCACCCGGCGCCCGCGCCCACGCCGGCACCCGCACCCGGGCCCGGTCCTGCGCCGGCTCCCGCGCCTGCCCCCGCGCAGCCGTCGCCGCCCGCCGAGCCGCTCGCCGACCGGCCGCAGTCTCTCGCGTTCGCGGTCGGTGCCGGCTACTCGATCAATGGCACGACGTCGCTCGAGACGCCGAACCTCGCGAGCGTTCGCGTTCGACTGACGAGCGGTCTGCAGTTCGAACCGTTCCTACGCCTCGCGCACTCGTCGACGACGACCGACACCGGCACCGGGGCCCCGACGACGACCGACGCGACCTCCGAGCTGGGCTTCGGCGCGCTGGTCCGGTTCCCGCTGATCAAGCACAAGCACACCGACCTCGAGTTGCTCGGCAGCCTGTCGTTCGATACGCAGACGGTCGATCCGGACGGCGACAACAACAACACGACGACCACGACGATCGCGGTGGGCTATGGCATCGCCGTCGGTTACTGGTTATCGCCGCATCTGCAGGTGAGCCTGTCGGCGACGAACTCGCTGTTGAGCTACACGAAGTCGGACACTCAGGTGCCGGGTGCGGACGACATGACGTCGTCGACGACCGCGTTCGCGTTGCAGTGGGATCCGCAAGTGTTCGCGATGATCCACTTGTACAACTGATACGGTGCGGGCGTGCCGCCCGCTGTAGAGATCGCGACCGCGCTGGTCGCGCATTTCCAACGCGTTCGTCGCGACCTGCCGTGGCGGCGAACGCGTGATCCGTACGCGATCTGGGTCAGCGAAGTCATGCTGCAACAGACGCGGGTCGAGACCGTCGTGCCGTACTGGGAGCGATGGATGGCGGCGTTCCCGACGGTCGCTGCGCTCGCGACGGCGCCGCTCGACGACGTGCTCGCTGCGTGGGCCGGGCTCGGTTATTACTCGCGTGCGCGCAACCTGCACGCCGGTGCGAAAGCGTTTCGCACCGGCCTACCGCAGCGCGCGTCGGAGCTGCGCGCAGTCCCCGGCATCGGCGCGTACACCGCCGGTGCGATCGCGTCGATCGCTTTCGGTGAGCGCACGCCACTCGTCGACGGCAACGTCGCTCGCGTGCTCGCGCGGGTCTATGCGATCGCCGATGACATCAAGTCTACGCGCGGCCAGCGCGCGCTGTGGCAACGCGCCGGCGAGCTGATGGACGCGTTGCCCGCGACGCGTGCGCCCGGCGATCTCAACCAAGGCCTGATGGAGCTCGGCGCGACCGCGTGCAGCAAGACTTCGCCGAAGTGCGGCGGGTGTCCGATCGCGAGCTGGTGCGAGGCCCGGCGCACCGGGCGGCAGAGCGAGCTGCCAGTCGTCGCGAAGCGGCGCAAAGAGAGCGAGCTGCCGATCCTGTCGCGCGCGGCGTTGTGGCTCGAGCACGCCGGCGAGATCGTGCTCGCGCGGCGGGCACCGAGCGGTCTGTTCGGTGGCTTGTGGGAGCTGCCGCAGGCCGACAACCGATTAGAGATCGCGAACCGGCTCGGCGTTACCGCCGTCGATCGCGAGCCGGTCGCGTTTCATGATCAGACGCTCACTCATCGGCGATTGCGCATTGCTGTTTTTCGCGCCGCGATGCCGCGCCGGCTTGTGGACCACGCTGATCCGAGCTACGACGCCTTCGCGTGGGTCGCCATCACCTCGGCGGGTGAGCTCGGCGTCGCGGCCGCGACCACCGCTATTCTTGCCAAGTACAAGGACTCGCCATGGAGCTCGACCCCAAAGCCCTCGCCCTCTTCACGACCGGCTACGAGTCGATCCTCAAAGGCATCGCGCAGCTCGGCTACGACGAGACCGACGAAAACTTCACCCACACCGCGAAGCGCGCGGCGAAAGCGCTCCACGAGCTGATCCACGACGAAAAGCACGTCCAGGTCGAGATCGATGCGCTGCTGGCGAAGACGTTCCCGGCCAAGTACACGGAGATGGTGATCTCGAAGCACAACACCGCGTTCGGGGTGTGCCCGCATCACCTGTTGCCGGTGATCTATCGGATCTCGATGGCGTATATCCCGACGCATAAAGTGCTCGGGCTGTCGAAGCTGACGCGAATCGCCAAGCTCGTCGCGCGCGCACCGCGGTTGCAAGAAGATCTCACCCACGAGCTCGCCGACATCCTGCATGTCCAGCTGCAGAGCGCCGGCTCGGCGGTCTACGTCGAGGGCTTGCACATGTGCATGGCCGCGCGCGGCGTCGGGGCTCACGAGGCGCGGCTCGTCACCAGTGGTGTGCGGGGTGTCTTCCTCGAATCGCAGGTGACGCGCGACGAGTTCATCAGGCTCGTGCTGGCGCCGCCGATGACCACGCTCTAGAAGCCAGATGAAGTGCGCGTTGCTGCACGGGTTCGCGGGCGATCCGGCCGCTTGGGACGCGGTCATCGCCTACCTGCCCTCCGCGATCGAAGCGCGCGCGATCGCCCTCCCTGGCCACGGCGGTGGCCCGGTGCGCGAGACGTGGGCCGATAACATCGCGGTTGTCGGCGAGTCGCTCGTCGGTTGCGACGCGGTCGCCGGTTACTCGTTCGGTGCGCGCGTGGCGCTCGGAGTGCTCGCTACCGGCGCGAATCTGCGCGCAGTGTTGATCGGCTGCAATCCCGGCATCGCCGACCGCGAGCGTCCGGCGAGGGTCGCAACCGATGCGCACTGGGCCGCGTTACTCCGCACGCGCGGGATCGCCGAGTTCACCGACGCATGGAGCACGCAGCCGTTGTTCGCGAGCCAACGCCAGGTCGCGGCCGAGCGACTCGCCGCCCGGCGCGTTCGTCGGCTCGCGCTCGATCCGATGCAGCTCGCGCGCTGTCTCGACGTCATGGGCACCGGCGCGATGCCGGACTATCGCCCTGCGTTGCCCGCGCTCGCGCATCGCATCGCCTGGCTAGCCGGCGCCGGCGACGCCACCTACGCCCAGCTCGCGCAGTCGTTGCCCGGCGCGCATCGCGCGTTGATCGCCGACTGCGGCCACGACCCGACCCTCGAGCAGCCCGCCGCGCTCGCTGCCGCGATCGGCGTTGCGCTCGAGGCGCTGGCCTAACCTCGTACTCGTACTCGTGCTCGTGCTCATCGGCCGTCGCCAGTGTCCGGTATCGTCACGCTGCCAATACCGGACAGCCACGAGATGCCCAAACCGCGAGTACGGCGCGGAACCAGCCTCGCCGTGTCCGGTATCGTCACGCTGCCAATACCGGACAGCGACGACCCAGACCGACGGCTAGCGCCCTTCGATCGCGGCAGCGAGGATCACACAGTCGTTGTGCCCGGTGCCGCCGTTGGTCTGGCCGGTCATCGTGATCGCGAAGCTCGACAGCGGGCCGGTCGCGACGTAGTCGGCGCTACCTAGGCCCTGCGTCATCCCGCCGAGCAGCGGCGGCACGGTGCGCAGTTTCATCGGCAGCGTCGCGCCGGTGACGTCCTCGGTCACGATGTCGATCGACATCGCGGCGTACACCAGGTCGTTCGCGTGCGTCGTGTTGAACGGCGTGGTCGTGATCATGGAAACCGGGGCGGCGCCCGTGCCGCATATCCCGGTCGTAGTCGCGTCGACTACGCCGCTCAGCCCCGAGTATTGATCCGCAACCACGACCGGATAATTCGTCGGTGTGATCGACACGACGTCTGCCGGATCGCCGTTCACGTCGCTCGCGATGTACATGTAGCTGTAGTTCTCGCCGCCGGCGGAGCCATTGAATTGC
>CAZDGY010000630.1:0-4407 GCA_964504685.1 uncultured Kofleriaceae bacterium
CGGCTGCGGACCGTCGTCGAACACATGGCCGAGATGCGAGTTGCCGATCTTGCTGCGGACCTCTTCGCGATCCATCCCGTGCGTGCCGTCGTGCTTCGCTTGCAACACGTTCGGAGCGATCGTCTGGTAGAAGCTCGGCCAGCCGGTGCCGGATTCGAACTTGTCCGTCGAGCTGAACAGCGGCTCGCCGGTCACGATGTCGACGTAGATGCCGGCGGCATGGTTATCCCAATACTCGTTGTGAAACGGCGGCTCGGTCCCGTCGCGTTGCGTGACGTCGTATTGGGTGTCGTTCAGCTCTTTGCGGATCACGTCGTCCGACGGTTTCTGCGTGCGCATCGGATGCACGGTCAGCGCGGCCTTGCTGGTATCGGCGTCGGCGTACGGCGAGCCGCACGCGAAACCAAGGGCGGCGAGGGTGGCGATGGTGAGGCGAGACAGCATGCCTGTACTACGAGCGGCCGGCCCGATCGGTTACGCCGGGCCTGGGTCGGGGCGGCGACAAAGGTGTCAAAGCTTCCTCCGTCCCCGGGTAGGTAGCTGGAATTACGGTGGTGGCGCCGTGATCTTGAGCTCGTCTGCGACGCCGAACGAGATGTCTTCGTCGAGCCCGAACGGCGCAGACGGCATGATCTCGCAGATCTGCCCGGCGCTGCAGCGGCGGTTGCCTGTGCCCGAGCTCTGGATCCGGATCTTGCCGCGGAACCCCCATCCGGCCAGCATCTTCTTCGCGACATCCGGCGTCTTGCCGATCAGCGACTCGCCCTCGTCGGCGGTGATGTTCGTCCGTACCGGAGCCTTGTAGATGCTGAGCTCGATCAGCGCGTGCGCACCGACCTTGGCTCCAGCTTCGGGGTCTTGGCAGCGAATCTTGCCGTCGACCTTCGGCGCGCTGTCGTCGCAGTCCGGCGGTCGACCGAACTCGGGGGGGAGCACGAAGCCCGCGGCCTTGCAGATCTTGACCGCCTCGTCGAACGTCTTACCGACGAGATTCGGCATGACGATCTGCGTGTCGTAAGCGACCGCTGGACCTCCGCCGACCGTGACGCCGGTATATCCGCCACCGCCACCGCCACGAGTCGTGGTCGAAACACAGCCCGCGAGCGCGAGCACGATAGGAAGTAGCCACCGCTTCATGGCCGGGCATGTTAGCAGCCCCGTTCGAGCCCGAGCCCGAGCGCGAGCCCGGATTCAACTCGAATCACGTGAGCTGGCGCGGCACCGGCGGCGGCAGCAGCGCTGCGCGAGTCAGCCCAAAGATCCGGCGCATCGCGGCGTCGAACCAACACATCGGCAAGATCCGGACGAGCGCGACGCCGAGCGCGAACCGGCGCGGCGCGATGTAGCGACTGCGAGCACGGCGCGCGGTTACCGCATGAACGATCGCGCGGACAACGGGCGCGGTCGTGCTCGCCATCCGATCGAACTTCGCTTCGATCGAGCTCGCGCGCGCGTAAACCGCGGCGTACCGACTGCCGGCGGCACGCGATCGCGTGGCTTCGCCCAACGTGCGCGACGCGAACTCGGTCCGGATCGTGCCCGGTTCCACGATCGCGACCTGGACCCCGAACGGGTGGAGCTCCATGCGAAGTGCGTCAGACAGCGCTTCGAGCGCGTACTTGCTCGCGTGATACGCGCCGAGCACCGGTGCCGGGATCAGGCCGCTCACGCTCGAGACGTTGATGACGCGACCGCGACCGCGCGCGATCATCGCCGGCAACATCGCGCGCGTGATCGCCATCAGGCCGAACACATTGGTCTCGAACTGCTTGCGTAGATCCGCATCCGACAGCTCGGCGAGCGCGCCGGCGGTCGCGAACCCGGCGTTGTTGACGAGCGCATCGAGCCCGTAGCCGTCGGTGATCCGCTCGACCTCGATCGCCGCTGCGGCAATACTCGCGGGATCGTCGAGGTCTAGATGAAGGGGCGTGATCCGGCCCGGCGCGGCTTGCGCGCACAATGCCTCGACCGCCGCGACTCGGCGACCGGTGGCGATGACGTGGTGGCCGATGCGGGCGAGGGCAAGCGCGGCGTCGCGACCGATGCCCGAACTGGCTCCTGTGACGAGGATGAACGAGGTCATGTCCGGCTCCTGAATTCACATACGGGTTCGTATGTGGGCTTGGATTCTCACATACGGAATGGTATGTCAAACGAAATGCGAAGCCGACCCCGCAAGCCCGCCGCTAAGCCGTCGCGCGACCAGGCCAAGGCAGCGACGCGCGCCGCGCTGATCCGAGCAGGGATCGCGGAGTTCGACGGCGAGGGCCTCGACGTCAGCCTCGATGCGATCTGCGAACGGGCCGGCGTGACCCGCGGTGCGTTCTACGTCCACTTCGCCGATCGCAATGACTTCATCATCGCGGTGATGGACCAGTTGTTGAGCGGGTTCGTCGCCGCGCTCACCGCGGTGCCGACCGGTGGCATTCAGCGCGTGATCCAGCTGTACTTCGCGGCGGCGAGTGCGCGTTCGCCGATGATCGCGGGCGGCACCGGCTTGCGGATGCAGCACGTGCTCGACGCGTGTCGGCGCTCGAAGAAGGTTGGCGACGCCTATCGCGGGCTAGTCTTGCAGGCGCGCGATCGGCTCGTGACCGCACTCGATCACGATCGCGCGGCCGGGATGCTGCGCGCCGATCTCGACGCTCGCGCGCTCGCCGATCTACTCGTTGTCACGGCCCTCGGGCTCGCAACGGCGTTCGAGCTCGAGCTCCCAGTCGCGATCGATCGGCTCGGCCCGACGCTCGCGACGATGTTGTCGCCTGTGTGATCACTTGCCGGTGAGCCATGCGCGGAAGCTCGCATCGAGCCGGAGCTTGGTCGCGATGCACTGGTCCATCTGCTCGACGAGCTGGGCCACCGGCCGTTCCGCGCTCGGCAGCGAGCCGAACGTCGATGTCACGTAGCGCGCGATGTCGTCCCGATGTGCGCCATCGCAGCTGGCGGTGAAGATCGCTGCCAGCGTCGGTGCGCGCGTGAAGTCTTCATCTTCGCTCGCCGGGAACCGCTTCAAGACCTCGGCGACGTGACCGCGCAGCCATCCGGCGGTCGCCGCGCGGACACTCGGATCGCGGTTGAACAGCAGCTCGTAGCTGTCTTCCGACGTCACGTTTGGACCGAGCGCGAGGTCGAGCAAGCTGACGCGTCGCTTCGGATCGCGCACCGCGCCAAGAGCCGACCACAGATCCTGACGTACGAGCGGATCGGTTTCGCTGACCGCAGCGGCGCGCAGGCGCGCGTCGATCGCGACGCTCGCGTTTGCGGCGAGCCCGAGCACGCTCGCACGGCTCGAGTGCGGCAGGTCGCGATAGTGCTCGACGAGCCGAGTCGCCGCCGCTTCGGTAGCCGGTTCGCCTACGAGCAAGGCGGTCGCGAGCACGGTGCGCCGATTCATCTCCGCGTCGACATCGTCGTGCGGGCTGCCGACCTGGCCGAGTTGCTTGGCCAGCGGCGCGATCGACGCGCGCACCTTCGCGCGCTCCGCGGTCAGCAGGTCGTCCGGCGTCGCGTCGACGAGATCGGCCGGTAGGCCTCGGACGTAGCCCTGGAGCTCGACGTCGCCCACCGCGGCCGCAACCGCAAACCGGTCGTGAGTTTCGAGCATCTTGGGCAAGAACGAAGCGAGCACCGCGACCGGCAGCGTGCCGTCGAGCGCCGCGGCGCGCGCATCTTCGAGCACGATCAGCTTCTCCGGCATCGTCAGCTGCGGCCACGCCAGATCGCGGATCGCCGCCACGAGCCCAGGGACGAGCGCGGATCGGTAGTAGCCGTTCGCGGCGTTCGGCAGGATCCACGCGGGGCAGCCCGTCGTTTCGAGTGCGAGCTCGCCGCTCGGTCCGGTCAGCGTCGTGCAGCTGCGACCGCGCGAATGGTCGGCGCGCGGGAACGCGACGCACACCGGGACTTGCCACGGCACGCTCGGCGCAGTTTCCGCGGGAGAACCCGCGGGCAGGTCGCGATGCTGCGTGATCCGCACCTTGGGTGGCCCGTCGCTACAGGCAAGCGTCATCTCGAGGTTGGGCAGACCGGGTTGATCGACGAACGTCGATAGCGCCGGGCCGATCGGCGCACCCGCGGCGTGCTCGAGCGAGGCGATGAGATCGACGACCGTCGCGTTGCCATCAGCGTGACTCGCGAGATAGGCGCGGATGCCGCGCTGGAACACATCGGGACCGATCGAGAGCTCGAACATCCGCAGCACCGCGGCGCCCTTCGGGTAGGTGATCGCGTCGAACGCGTTGTGGATATCCGCAGCGCTGACGATCGGTTGACGAATCTTGCGCGCGCTAACGAGTCGGTCGAGGCTGAACGCGTAGTCGCGCATGACGACGTACTCGTCGACCGAATGCCACGACGGATCGATCGCTTCTTCGACCTTCGGCTCCATCCAGGTCGCGAAGCTCTCGT
>CAZDGY010000631.1:0-4401 GCA_964504685.1 uncultured Kofleriaceae bacterium
ATCTCGATGACGCCCCGAACGGCCCCGGCGCCTCCGTCGCACAGCGCATCATCCTCGAGTAGCGCGTACAATGGTCGGGCATGGCTCGGCCGGTCGTGATGCTCGATCTCGCTGGTAGCCACGCGCTCGCGCGCGACCTCGTCGCCGGCGGCGTGTTCGTGCCCGCGGCCGCGATCGCGATCAACACCGATTGCGAGCTCGTGGTCACGACCGGCGCGGGCGACGAGCTACGTGTCCCGGCGCGGGTGGTCTACGTCGACGCGAACGGCGCGGGCTTGCAGCTCGAGTGCGACGCCGAGCTCAAGCAGAAAATCGCCGAGCTCGCCGCGATCGCATTGCCGACCAAGCCCGAGCTCGCCGAACCCGAGCCCGCCGACGCCGAGCCCGATCCGGAGCCCGAGCAGACCGACGCCGAGCGCAAGATCGCGCTCAACGTCCACGAGCGCCTGCGCGGCCTGACGCTCGCGCAGCAGGTCAAGATGGCGCACACCGGCGAGACCAGCGAGCGGATCGTGCTCGAGAGGATCTACGGCAAGACGGTGTGGGAGGGCCTGCTGCGCAACCCGCGGATCACCGGACCCGAAGTCGCGCGGATCGCGCGGATGGGTCAGCTACCGAAGATCCTCGTCGAGCAGATCGTCAACAACGGCGGCTGGCTACAGATCGGCGAGGTCCGCCGCGCGCTGCTCACGAACCCGCGTCTCGGCGCCGACCAGATCTTGCGCATCCTGCGCGTGATGCCGAAGGCCGAGCTCAAGCTCGCGACGCTGCAAACCGCGTACAGCGCCGCCGTGCGCGAGGCGGCTCGCCGGCTACTGCGCGACGACTAACGAAGTCATCACGGCAGCAACGTCAGCCCGGTACCGGCGAGCCACGTCTTGAGCGCGGCCTGCACGTTCACTCCGCCCTCATGATCGGCGGTGATCATCATCGCCTGCGCGAGTGGACGTTCGCCGCGTTCGTAGGCCGCGAGCGCCATCGCGAGCTTGATCTGCGGCTGGTCGCCATCGTTCCAAGCGCGCGCGAGCATGTCCTTCGCCGCGTAGCCGTTGCCGTCGGCGAGCTCGCACAGCGCCATGCCGAACCGCGCCCGCGCCGCGAGGCTCTTGCCGAGCTTGTCGTGATCGAACACCTCGAGCGCTTCGGTCCAGGTCGCAAACGCGTGATTGCAGTCGCCGCGCCGGCGCATGATCATCGCGAGATCGTACTTGGCGCTCGCTTGTGGCATGCCGGCCGGCACCGATGCGACTCGTTGCTCGGCGTCGCGTTGGCTGCCCTCCGGATCCTTGTCGATCGCGGCGACGGCAACGCCGACATATCCGAGGTCGCGGATCGTCGCGCGCAACACCGGGAGATGCCCGGGATCGCCGACCGTCGCGGCCGGCAGCCTCGGCGGAATCGGCCGCGGCACCGGCGGCGGCAATGGCGCTACCGTGAACGGCACCTCGCTCGCAGCATCGCGAACGACGCCGGCATCGAGGTTGGCACCCGCAGTCAGCTTCGCTGCTTTCTTCTCGGCGTCGTCATGCTGGATCTTGTCCTGCAGCTCGCTCACCTGGTCGACCCACTTCCAGCCGACGCCGGCGAGCCACTGCTCGGTCAGCTTCTTCACCCCAGGGTGGTGCGTGGTGTTCATGAGGTCGTCGATGAACAACGAAGCGTGACCCTTGCCTTCGAGCTCGTACGTGTCGATCCCACTGATCAAGCCGAGCTCGGCGTCGTCGCCGTCGCCGAGTCCCCAGCCGGCTCGCGCCTCGTCGTCGGACGTCGCCACGTCACCGCGCTCGAGAGCGCACAGCGCCAGGCCGGTGTGCGCACGTGCAACCCAGATCGCGGTGGCGCCACTGCGCCCGAGCCCGGTGAGCGCTTTGTTCCACGCCACTGCCGCTGCCGAGCAATCGCCGCCGCGACGCAGTGCCATCCCGAGCTCGACGCGCGCGATCGCTGCGTCAGCACTCTTCGCCGTCGCAAGCTTTTGCTCCAACGCGTGGCGAACGACATCAGGCGCGGCATCGAGCTGCGCGAGATCGATGCCCTCGTAACCGAGGTCGTGCACCGTCTTGCGAATCAGCGCGAGCCGCGCGCGATCGTGAACCCGCGGCTCGGGCTCGGCCGCAGCGACGCCGGCATCGATCAGCGGTGGCGGAACGACGACGGGCACAGGCGCGACGCTCGCATCTTGCGTCGGCGCGATCGCGGCAACTGCGGGAGCAACCGGCGGCGGCGTGGTCGCCGGCGAGCTTCGGTCCGTGGAACCGCGCGTCGCGAGCGCGAACACCGTGGCGCCAAGCGCGGCGACGCCGACCGTCGTCACTGCGATCACCCCTCCGAGCCTCCGGCGCGCCCGCGGGGAATCGATCTTCGTCGTCGCGACCGTCGTGTCCGGCGCGAGATCGGTGAGCGCGGCGAGCAAGTCGTCGAGAGACGGCCAGCGATCGCCCGGTTCGAACGCGAGGCCGCGCCCGATCGCATCGCGCATCCTCGCCGGCGCGAGCCGCCAGCGCGCGTCGTCGAACGGTCGACCACCGAGCGCCTCGCGCAGCGCGACGCAGAAGCTGTATTGGTCGGCACGCGCATCGACCTCGCCACCGAATTGCTGTTCGGGCGCCATGTAGCCGGGCGTACCCATCATCGCGCCGGTCTGGGTCAGGGTCGCACCGAGTGGCGACGTGTTGTCGGTCTCGTGTCGAACCAGCCCGAAGTCGGCGACGCGCGCGGTGCCGGAGCGATCGACGAGCACGTTCTGCGGCTTGAAGTCGCGATGCACGAGCTCGGCGCGATGCACCGCGCGCAAACCCTCACCGACTTGGCGAAACATCGCGACGACTTCTTGCCACCCGCGCGGATGGCGCAGCCACTCGTCCAGCGTCGCGCCTTGGATCAGCTCCATCGCGACAAACACGTTCGCGGCATCGGTGCCGACCTCGTAGACCCGTACGACGTTCGGGTGCTCGACTCGCGCCATCGCGCGCGCCTCGCGCAGCAGCCGCTCGCGCAAGTGGCCGAGCTCCGGGCGCAGGACTTTGATCGCGACCGGTCGCCCGAGATCCACGTCGTGGCCCGCGAACACGATGCCCATGCCCCCTTGGCCGAGCCGCGAATCGATCACGAACCTGCCAAAGGAGTGCGGCAAGTCAGGATCCCTTCCGCGGTCCGCGGCCGGCATCTCGAGCGTGCCGTCCGCAGAGATGTCGGTCTTTGCAGCCGGACCGTCGTTCGCCATCGCAGCGGCACTGTACCGCGCTACAGTCGGATCCGGCGTGAAGACCAGAACGCTTGAAGCTGACTCGGGCCGGGCCACCGAGCTGGTCGACCACCTCTATCTCGCGTTGGCGGCTGGAGTCGTCCCCGGCGGCACGCGGTGGGCACTCGACGGCATCGACCAGATCGAGATCGGCCGGGGCCCCACGCTCGACGCGCGGCGCACCGCGAGCCGACTGCGCATCGACAACCCCGACCCGTGGCTGTCGTCGGTCCATATCCGGTTCGAACGCGAACAAGCGCACTGGGTCGTGGTCGATGCCGGCTCGCGCAACGGCATGGTGATCGACGGTACGAAGCGCCCGCGCGGCGTCGTGCAAGACCATCACGTCATCGAGATCGGGCGCAGCTTCTTCATGCTGCGCACGTCCGAGTCGAAACGCGCGGCGGTCAGCTCGCCGAGCACCGACTTGCTCGCGACGCTCGATCCAGATCTCGAAGAGCAGTTCGCGGATCTGCGCCGGATCGCATCTGCCGACGTGCCGGTGCTGATCGCCGGGCCGACCGGTAGCGGCAAGGAGCGCATCGCGCAGGCGATCCACGCCGGCTCGCGTCGCGCCGGTCCGTTCGTGCCGGTCAACTGCGGCGCGCTGCCCGCCGGCCTGGTCGAGAGCGAGTTGTTCGGCCATCGCCGCGGCGCATTCTCGGGCGCGGTCGGCGACCACGCCGGGCTCGTCCAGTTCTCGACCGGTGGCACGCTGTTCCTCGACGAGATCGGCGACTTGCCGTTGGCCGCGCAAGCGGCCCTGCTCCGCGTGCTCGAGGAACACGAAGTTCGCCCGGTCGGCGCGACCACCGCGACTCGGGTCGATCTGCGCGTCGTCGCGGCGAGCCACCGCGATCTCGACGAGCTCGTCCGCGACGGGAAGTTTCGCGAAGACTTGCTCGCGCGTCTCGCCGGTTTCGGGATCGAGCTGCCGGCGCTGCACGAGCGCCGGGTCGACCTCGGCGTGGTGCTCGCCGAGATCCTGCCGGCCAAGGCCACGATGTCCTCGGCATTCGCTCGCGCGCTGTTCGCATACGCATGGCCGCGCAACATCCGCGAGCTCGTTCAGACCATCGATCGCGCGGTTGCGCTCGCCGGCGAAGCCGAGCTCTCGCCGCAGCATCTGCCCGAGCCTATCGCGAACGCGAGCTGGC
>CAZDGY010000632.1:0-4396 GCA_964504685.1 uncultured Kofleriaceae bacterium
GGCACACGGCGGCTGGGTGTAGTTCGCGCGCCAGTCGAGCGCAGGGCTCGCGGCCGGAGGGGGTGTCGCCACGTGCGGCGTCGGGGCACCGCAAGCGGCGATCGCGATCAACAACGCGAACAGGCGAGTCTTCATACCGACTCTAAACGGGCCGCGCGCGCAGGCGGTTTGTTACATCCGACGTTACTGACAGCTCGGCGTCGAGTTGACGTCGAGACCCGCACACGCCGTCGATTGAAACGCGCCGGTCAAATGCGCGTCACCACCGGTGCAGTTCGAGAACGCGGCGCAGCTCAAGGTCACGTCGACGCGATCTGGGTCGAGATCGTGTCCTTCGCGTCGAACGCGCGACCATTGACCGTGCCATCGACGTGCGTGGTCGACGCTGGAGCGTCGATGGTGCTCGGCGCGTCGACGGTGGCCGACGGAGTATTGCCGCATGCGGCGAATGCGATCGCGATCAATGAAGCTCGATGAGTCATATGCCCGCGACCTCAGCAAGCGCCGCGCCAGCGCAACATGGCTGCGATCGCTGCGCTCGCGTCGACGACTGCGACATCGTTGTCGATCGTGTGTCGGCTGCCCATCGTTCTGCGTGTCACTGCGGCCGGTTGGCGCACCGCCCGCTGCGTCGCGATGCGTCTCAGTTTCTCGAGTGGCGTGGCTCACGCGGCGCGCACGCGTCCACGCCGCCGACCCTCGCCGCGCAACGCTCGTGCGCGGGCATTCATCTCGCGCTCCTCGGCATCTGTGCGGTGATCGTAGCCGAGCAGGTGACATAACCCGTGCGATGCGAGATGAACGAGCTCGGCGTAAAGCCCTCGCTTCGCCTGCCGACGTGCAGTGTCGACGGAGATGACGATGTCGCCGAGCAGATCCGGATCTGCGGCGGCGGCCTCACGCTGTGCGAACGCGAGGACATCGGTCGGCTTGTTCTTGCCGCGAAAGCCGCGGTTGAGCTGGTGGATCGCGTGATCGTCGGTCAATCGGAGCGCGACCTCGTAGCGCGCCTGTCCGTCGCGACGCGCCGCCGCGGTCACCATTCGCGCGACCTCGCGCCGCAAGCGCTGCCGCAATGCCGCCGACAGCACGACCCCTTGGTCGACGCCTAGCGACAAGCTCATCGCGCGCGCGGTTTCTTTTCCCACACGCGCGAGCCGACGAACACATCGAACAGCTCGACGTCTAGCTGGCCGCGCTTGACGTCGCCGCTCAAGATGTCGAGTGCTTTCTCGACCGGCATCGCCTTCTTGTACGGTCGGTCGCTGGCGGTCAGCGCGTCGTAGATGTCGGAGATGGCCATCATCCGCGCCGGCACCGGAATCTGCTCGCCGCGCAGCTTGCGCGGATAGCCCGTGCCGTCGAGCTTCTCGTGATGCGCCCCGGCGATCTCGGGCACGTCGCGCAGCGTGCGGCTCCATGGAATCTTGCGCAGGAAGTTGAACGTGTGGACGACGTGGCTGTTGATCTCGAGCCGCTCCTCTTCGGTGAGCGAGCCACGCCGGATCTGCAGCGAGCTCGCTTCGATCGGCTGGAGGAACGGCAACGTCGTGCCGGTGTCGTCGTTGTAGGACATCCCGGCGATCACCGCGATCCGCTCGAACCCGCCCTCTTCGAGCACGGTCGGCTCGTTCGACGCGAGGATAAATTTGATGATGTCGTCGAGCTCGGCGACCTTGGCCACCATGTCGCGATCGGTTGCGGCGAGTTGCTCGGCGATCTCGTCGCGCGACGCCTCCATGAGGTAGCGCACGCGACGCTCGAGCCCTTCGATCTGATAGCCGCGTTTGATCAGCTGGAACCGCTGCTGGATCAGCTCGCGCTCGTGCTCGTAAAGCTTCTTGGCCTTGACTAGCACCGACTCGCGGACCCCGACCTTGCCGAAGTCGTGGAGCAGCGCTGCGTACTCGATCTGCGTGAGGTCGTCGCGCGAGAACAGCACGTCGCGATACGGCCCGGTCGCGGCGTGGTTGACCGCCTCGGCGAGGTTGACGGTGAGCGTCGCGACGCGCTCGGAGTGACCCGACGTCGTCGGATCGCGAGATTCGATCGCGCTGACCGACGCTTTGACGAAGCTATCGAACAGCGTCTTGACCTCTTCGTAGAGCAAGACGTTCTCGAGCGCGATGCCAGCTTGCGACGCGAGCGCCGAGACGTACGCGACCGACACGTCGTCGAACGGCACGACGCCATCTTCGAAGTCCGCCGGCTGATCGAGCGCGATGTAGCCTTTGGCTCGTTTGTTGAGCAGTTGGATCACGCCGATTACCTCGGCGCGCGCCGAGATCATGGGCACCGCGAGCACGCTGCGCGTCTGGTAACGGTATTTGTCGTCGAACGCGCGGTCGTGAATGAACCCACGTGGGTTATTGCCAGTGCCGGGCTCGTCGAGGCTGTAGAGATCCGGCACATCGATCACGATGCCGGACATCACGCACGAGCCGACGATCGACGACGCCGACACCGGCATCGTAAACCCGGCCGGCTGGACGTTGCGCGAGTCGTTCTGCGACACCGCGAACAACAGCTTGCGCTTGCTGACATCCTCGTCGTGACCTTCGACGATGTAGACCGAGCCCGCATCCGCCGACGCGACCTCGCACGCGCGCTTGAGAATGATCGCGAGCAGCGAGCGGATGTCGCGCTCTTGCGACAGCGCGCGGCCGATCGAGATCAACATGTCGTTCTCGTGTCGCGACCGCTCGAGCTCGAGCTCGAGAGCCGCCGTGCTGATTCGCAGCCCGATCGCATCGGCGCGATTGCGCAACGTCAGCAACAGCCGGGTCATCGAGATCGGCGACGTCAGCGCCGTCAGATCGACATCAACCAGGTCGCCGTGGACATCGGGGCGCTTACCCGAGCTCAGCTGAGGCGATGCACCGGCATCGAGCTGCGCCTCCTCGAGCTCTCGATCTTGGCCGACCACGATCAGGCCGTAGTTGCCGGACCGAGCGCGGATCAAATGCGGGAGCATCGCCGCGCGGTCGCGCCACACTTCGGGCCAGACCAGCACGAGCATCACCGCCGTGCGCGACCGCTGCGAGCTCGTCTCGAGCTCGATCCAGCCTTCGCCCTGGCGGCGTACGCGATAGCCGACCATCCGGCGATCGCGCGAGACCGCGTTCACCAGATCATCGGGGGTGGCTACCGCCATGGCTTAGGAGTCTAGCCCGCCTGCCGTCGGCTTGGGTGGCCGCGCGTCACGCTCTCGTTGCTCGGAACGGGCCCGATCGCGGCGGTCGTAGGCGCGGATCAGTGCTGCGACCAGGGGGTGACGCACCACGTCCGCATCGCTGAACTCGATCGAGGCGATGCCGCGAATCTCTGCCACCAATTCGAGCGCGTCGCGCAAACCGCTGCGTTGGCCCGGTGGCAGGTCGGTTTGAGTCTGATCGCCCGTGATCACGAGCTTCGCGCCGTAGCCCATGCGGGTGAGGAACATCTTCATCTGCGCCGGTGTCGTGTTCTGGGCTTCGTCGAGCACGATAAAGCTCTCGTTCAGCGTGCGACCGCGCAAGAACGCGAGCGGCGCAACTTCGATCGTGTCGTCGGCCATCATCCGGGTCAGCTTCTCCGGATCGATCATGTCGTGCAGCGCGTCGAATAGCGGCCGCAGGTACGGATCGACCTTCTCTTCGAGTGTGCCCGGCAGAAACCCGAGGCGCTCGCCTGCCTCGACCGCGGGTCGGGTCAAGATGATGCGGCGGACGTGCTTGTCGAGCAAAGCGCGGACAGCCATCGCCATCGCGAGATAGGTCTTGCCGGTACCCGCGGGGCCGATCGCGAACACGATGTCGTTGTCCCGGACGTAGTCGACGTACTGTTTCTGGGCTGCGCCCTTTGGCGCGATCGGGCGCCCGGCGCGCGGTGTCAGGATCGTTTCGCCGAAGACGGCTTGGATGGACGCTCCCGGAGCCGCGCCGGAGATCATCTTGACCGCGCGCACGACGTCGTCGGAGCCGAGCGCTCGACCGCCGAGGGCGAGCGCGTACAACTGCTCGAGTGCGGTCCTCGCAGTCTCGACCGCCGCTTCATCGCCTTCGATCGTGAGCTCGTTGCCGCGCAGATGTAGCTCGACGCCCGCGCTCCGCTCGACCAGCTTGAGCCGCGAGTTCCCCGCTCCGCACAAAGCCTGCAGGGCCTCGGGATCGTCGAACGTCAGCTTGTCGCGGCGGGGTGACTTCGGCACGGCGGTGTCGGCGTATAGCACGCCATGCGGTAGGTTGCGGGGATGACCGCTGTTGCCCCTGGCGCTTCGCTCGCGCGGCTCGTCGAGATCATGGACCGCCTACTCGCCCCCGACGGCTGCCCGTGGGATCGCGAGCAAACTCTCGACTCCCTGCGGCCGTTCCTCGTGGAAGAAATGCCGCGCCGATCATTCATCGCTGCACGCTGA
>CAZDGY010000633.1:0-4387 GCA_964504685.1 uncultured Kofleriaceae bacterium
CAGGCGCTTGGCCTCGCTCACGTCCATGCCGCCGAACTTCTGACGCCAGCGATACACGCTCTGCTCGCTGACGCCGAGTCGGCGACACACATCGGTGGTCTTGGCGCCGTTATCGATCTCTCGCAGCGCTCGGATGATCTGCTCGTCGGTGAATTGGCTCTTGCGCGGCATAGTCCGTCTCCTGAGTGAAGATCGGACACATCTGCTGGGCTAGTTTTCGGGGGTCAGGTCAGCCGAGCTGGGGATTCGGGTCGAGTGGAACTTGATCGCGGGATTTCCCGGCGAGGACCCGGCCGAATACCACGCGATGGCCGACGTGATCCCATCCTTGGTGCACTTCGCGGCCCCGAACATGTCCTCTCTATCCCTCGAGCGGTTCAGCCCGTATCACGAGCGGTCACAGAGCTACGGCATCTCGAAGGTCGAGGTGGCGCCATGGTATCCGCTGCTCTATCCGGTCGACCCGTCGGGCCTCGACCAGCGCGCCTACTCATTCTCGTTTGAATACTCCGACGGCCGAAACCTACGCGACTACGTCCAGCCCGTCGTGGACGCGGTGGCGATGTGGCGGGGCACGACGAACAGCGGCGCCCTGTTGTCGGAGTCCGGATAAGGATCCGTGGTCATCGAGGATCACCGAACCACGGTCGAACCGGCGCACTACACGTTCGAGGAGCAGGAAGCTCTGATCTATCTCGCGTGCGACGCCGGTGCGACACCGACACAGATTCATGCCTTGCTCGTCAGCCGCGGACATACCGACTTCTCGACCGGTGAAGTCCGCGAGTTCCTCGGTGGCCTCGTGGACCTTCGCCTGGTCTACCGCGAACGCGACCGGTACCTGTCGTTGGCGGTGGCACGTGACCAGCAGCGGGCGCTACTTCGCGAAACCGCGACGCCGTTCGCGAACGACGACGAGATCGTACGTGGCGGACTGCTCAAGCTCGGACGTGCGACCGGCAGCTAACTAAGCTAACGCCACCACGCGGCGAGGAGCGGGTGCGCTTTCAGGTCGCGGTAGATCGCTCGCAGGTCAGCCTGTTGCTCGGCCACGTCCCCAAAGTCGCGGCTCAACGCTCTCACGATCGCACGGAAGGGTCGGTCGGCAAGGACGAGCTCGACAATGCGCGCGCTGTGGTCCCCGTACGGGATCTCGAGCGCGTTGTCGTGGCGCGCGTCCGACGGAGGCAACTCGGCGATCGCGTCGAGCCAAGTGATGATCAGCGCGGCTGGGTTCTTCCGCGGGAATCGCTCTCGCAAGAGCGAGACCACCGCGCGACGCGAACGCGCATTGAGCATGACGGCGAGGAAGAACCGCAGCTCGGGATCGCGAGCGCTGCGACGAAGGCGGATGATCCAATGCGCCCGACGCTGTTCGAGTACGGCAGCGAGGATGCGGTCCACGGCTTTTCCGTAGCGCGCACGCGCCGCCGCCAAGGCCGGTCGCATCGCATCGAGATCGCCATCGCGATAATGGCGCACCAGGGCATGAAACAACAGCGGTAGCTCCATGGTGCGGGCCTGGGCTGCTAACGCGCGAAAGTAGTGGCGCTCGCTGAGCGCGCGCATCGCACCCAGCGCTTCGATTCTTCGCTTTGATCGTTCGTCTTCGGCGAACGACGCGTACCCGACATCTGGCGGTTGGTATTCGAACTGGCTCGGTTGATCGGCATCCTGGGTAGTTCGGATCACGATCGAGGTGGACGGACGGTCGAGGTGGAACAGCGAGTGGATCAAGCCTTGGCCTGCAACGATCGGTCGGATGTCGCCGCGGCGGAGTAACTCGATGTGCTTCGGCTTCAGCGCGCCAAGGGCAAACGTCGCCGAGACCCGCATGTCGGACTTGAATGAATAGACGCCGTGGACGCTCGAACCGGACAGGACCTGGAACGCGCCGGAGAAGCCGTGTTCGTGGATCGCAGTCGTGCCGTCGTTCCAGAACAACACCGCGATGAAGAAGCGGGAGCTCCGAAACACGGTGATCGGCGGATCGCCGAACTCGGACTTGACGTCATGCTGCGCCGGCAGCGCAGCATCGCCGAGGACCCAATCCAGGACATCGGCGGGACTGGTCCGGGCGGGTATCTTGGCGCGCCGCAGCGCGCTGATCGCGATCGTCGGAAAGCGCGCCTCGTCGTAGCTAACCCGCCGCCATTGCCGCTCGACCTCGATCCCGATCCGTTCGAACTGGTTCATCCTCGAGCGGCGAGTCTACATCTCCACGTGGCCGCGGTGCTCGCGCTCGAGCGCTCGCGTGAGCTTGTCGAGCGCCGAGTTCTGGATCTGGCGAATCCGCTCGCGCGACAGATGATACTGGTCGCCGATCTCGCGGAACGTGCGCTCCTCGTCGTCGCCGAGGCCGAAGCGCTTGGTCAGCACGTCGGCTTCGATCGGCGAGAGGTGGTGCAGCAGTCGCTTGATCTGCGAGCTCAGCGTTTGCATCGTCATCTTGTCCGCCGGCGATAGCTCTTCGGTGTCCGGATCGGCCATCGTGTCGCCGAACGTGCGGTCGTCGTCATCGTGCGCCGGCCGGTCGAGCGACATCGGCTGGCCCATGATGTAGCGGTGCATCTGGTTCAGCTTCGCGAGCGGAACTTTCGCGGCCTTCGCCAGCTCTTGCGGAGTGGGCGGACGACCGAGCTCGCCGATCAGGCCTTGGCGCACCTTCTCGAGCTGCTGTTGCGCCTCCAGCATGTGGACCGGGATGCGCACCGCGCGCGCCTTGTCGGCGAGCGCTCGGCCGATCGCGTGGCGGATCCACCAGCACGCGTAGGTCGAGAACCGCAGACCGCGGCGATAGTCGAACCGCGCCACCGCGTGCATGAGGCCGAGGTTGCCCTCTTGGATCAGATCCGCGAGCGGCATGCCGCCGCGATCGTAACGCCGCGCCATCGTGACGACGAGCCGCAGGTTCGCCCGCACGAACTCGTCGCGTAGGTTCGCCGCATCGCGATATGCCTGGCGCACGTGTTCGACGTACGCGCCGGCGTCCTTGCTCGCGCCGGCTTCCCACCACGTGTCTTGTCCGGCGTTCGCGAGCTCGCGCGCGCGATAGAGCTCGCGCATCACGGCATCGATATGAACGCGATCGAGGTCGAGCGTGCGCAGCTTCGCCGCGGTCTCCTTCGCGGCCGACGCGAGGCGCTTCTGCGCGCGCGGCTCCTTCGCGAGCTTCTTCGAAGCCGTCATTTCGTCCGCGAGCTTCTGCAGCTTCGGGAACTTCACCGGCTCTTCGAGGTTAGGCTCGACCAACGCGAGCAGTGGACGGATCGCATCCGGACGCGACAGCACGCGCTCCCACGTCAGGATCTCGGTGTCCTCGATGCCTTGGCTGAGCTCGCGCTCGTCTTCCGGCGTGAGCAGCTCGTGCTCCGCGAGATGGCGAAAGTACGCAGCCAGATGATCGTCGGAATCGACCGAGCGCAGGGCGCGCTTGACCGGAGCGGGAGCGACCGTGGCCGCCGCCGTGCCTGTCGCGCTCACCGTCGAGCCGGGACGGTGTCCGCGGACATGGGCCGCCGTGCTCGCAGGGGTTCGGCGCGCTGGGCGCTGCCGACGATGAGCTAGTTGTGTGGTGGCCATGGCGGTGCTCCTGGTACTTCGTAAGACGTCGTTTGGATTCAAACCGTTGCACGAGGGTTCGTTATGCCCTCATCACCTATACGAGCGACGCAATGCCCGGTTTCACTGCACGATGCGCACCGAGAGGTGCTCGAGCAACTGACCCGACCGGGCAGGCAGGTCGATCTCGTCGAGATCAACCAAATCAGTCGCTTGACCGATCGTCGCTGCAGGTCCCACCCCGCGATGCAGCGCACAGGCTTGCCACATCGCGCGCGATTGTCTAGTCCCTGATGATCAGGTTGTCAGATTTGCTGACAGCCGGTGTACAGGCGCGAGTTTGTGAAGAAGCGTTACGCCGACGACTTCTCGCTAGTTGCGAGCTCTCCCAGATGGCGCTGTAGGCGGTCGAGCAGGGCCGCTTGATCGGGGTGAATGATGCGGCGGGCGCGTGAAATCTCGATGAACTCGACCTTGTCGACTTCCCACGAAGCGCAGCGCGGGGCCGCGCCTTCGGGAGCGGGGCCGGCGAAACCATGGACGCGCTTCTTGCTGCGCGTGTAGTCGACGTGGCCGAGGTCGACCAGCGGACCAGCGAGATCGATGCCGGTCTCCTCGAGCGTCTCGCGCCGTGCGGTCGCTTCGAGCGTCTCGTCGGGGTCAGGCGCACCTTTCGGGATGCCCCACGGCGCGCGCCGATTGTAGTTGCCGGCCGGATGGACGAGCAGGATCTCGAGCGCGCGATCACGCCGGCGGTACAGCACCGTCCCCGACGAGAGCTTCGCGCGTTGCTCGACCATCGTCTGGTGACCGTGCGCCGCAACGA
>CAZDGY010000634.1:0-4383 GCA_964504685.1 uncultured Kofleriaceae bacterium
TCCACTGCGACATCAAGACCGAGAACATCCTGATCGGCGAAGAGGAGCAGTACGGCAAGCGCCGCAAGATGTTCGCGAAGCTGCTCGACTTCGGGCTCGCGCGGTCGCTGGTCGCGAGTCGAGCGTCGACGTCGTTGTCGGGAACGCCGCACTACGTCGCACCCGAGCGGATCCGGGGCGAGCCGGCGTCGCCCTCGAGCGATGTCTACGGCGTTGGCATCTTGATGTACGAGCTGATCACCGGCGCGGTGCCGTGGGATGGCCCGGTGCAGAAGATTCTCGCCGGTCACCTCGACGAGGTGCCGAAGGTGCCGTCGCGGTTCGTCGACGGGCTCGACCCGGCGGTCGATGCGCTCGTCATGCACGCGCTCGCGAAGCGGCCGGCGGACCGCCACAAAGACATGGCGGCGTTCATCTACGAGCTGCGCACGGTGATGGACATGCTCGGCTTCGGCCGCCATCGCAAGGGCGGGCCGACCAAGCGCGTCGTGATCGAGCAGAAGGTCGAGAACGCGCGCGACGAGCTCGCGCGGCTCGCGTTCGATGGCTGTCGCCTACCGCTCGCGCTGATCAGTCCGCAGGGCGTGATCATCGCGGCGAATCCGGCGTTCGCGAAGTTCGTGATGGGCGTCTCGGTCGAGGTGGAAGGCTTGCCGGTGCGGTCGACGCCGCTCGCGACCGCGTGGGCAACCGCGGAGCAGGATCTAGCGCGCACGCTGGCGGGCAATCCGGTGCGCCGGATCATCGAGATCGATGTCTCGCAAGGCGAGGTACGCCGCCTGCTGCTGTGGCTCGACGCGCTATCGCGCGATCACGTCGTGCTCGGCGTGCAGCCTCTCGAGGTCTGACCCGCTAGCGCGGTCGCTCGTGAGCGCGCGAGCGTCGCTGCGAGACGACCTGTAGGACGAGAACGATTCCGCAGATCACGGCGAGCGCCGCGGCAGCGATCATGATCGCGCCAAATACGTTGAGTCGGACGGACATCGCCTCCGCCTGCGCGCTCGCTTCGATGCCTTGAGGCCGGAACGATTGTCGATCGATCTGGATCGCGGCGAACGCGATCACCGCAACGACGCCGCCGATCGCTAACCCGAGCTTGGGACGGCTCCGCATGTGGCGCAGCCTACTATCACGGGCACGCGACGAGCGGCGTGAGCGGCGAGAACAGGTAGCCGGTTCCGGACAACGTGTCGGCGTCGGTCATCGCTTGATCGAGCGCCGCTTTGATCTGAGCGTAGGTCTGGTTCAGCTTGCTCGCGGTGTCGGTAGTAGCGACGCACAGAAACTTCGACGTGCCGCACGCATCGAACGTCTCGCAACCCGGCGCGACCGGACCGGCCGGCTCGAGCACCGCGTCGCCGTAGAGCACGACGCCATCGACGATCGTCAGCCGCACTTGCGACGGATGCGCGGCGAGGATCGCGCCATAGGGATCGGCCGGGTCGCCGGCGTAGACCGAGAGGTCGGCGCGGTGGCCGACCGCGACCTGGCCGAGGGTGTCGTCGAGCGCGAGCACCTGCGCAGCGTGGCGCGTCGCCATCACGACGAGATCTCGCGCGGTCAGCCGATCGGCCCAATGGTCGTGGCTCCACTGTTGCGCGAACCGCAGCTCGTCGAGCAGGTTCGGACTCCCGCCCATCGACCAATCGGGGGCGATCGCGACGGTCACCCCGGCATCGAGCGCGGTCGGAATATCCGCGGTCACGCCGTACAACGTCACGTTCGATCGAGGCGACCAGATCAGCTTCATGCCCGCGGTCGCCATCGTCGCGAAGTCCGCCGCGGTGAACGCGATGCCGTGGGTGATCGCGGTCTGCGGCGCGTACAAGCAATTCGGCGGCGTCGTGATCGTGCCGAGCTGAGCGAGCTCGCCCGCGGCTTTCGCGTCATCGCCTTCGCCGACATGGACGAGATAGGCGTCGGTCTTGCCGGTCGTGAAGTTCGCGCACACCGTCGATGGATCGGACGGCGGGAACAGCGCGCTGGTCTGGATCTTGTCCTGGCCGAGCCCGTTTTGCGCGGCGTCGATCGATCGCGCGAGCGAGCCGAAGCATGCCGCGGTCGTTCCGGCGAGCCCGACGATGCTCGTCGTGCCCGCGATCAAGCCTTTGAGCTCGCCCCACTTGTCGACTTCGCAGCGCAGACTGCCGGCGGCCGTGCCGTACGCGGTCATCGCACACCACGCCGGTTTGCCCTGCGAGTCGTCGACGATGCACTGCTTGACGTCGAGCATGGCCATGTACTTCGCCTCGGCCGGCCACTGATCGTGATCTTGATAGAGCTGCGCCGGTCCCCAATCATCGTTGTCGAACACGTCGAACAAGATGTGGTTGTGGGTGTCGATCAACCCAGGCGCGATAATGCCCTTGGTGTCGATGATCGTCGCACCGGTCGCGCCGGGCATCGCATCGCAACCGGTGTCCGGCGCAACGCAGGTGATCACATTTCCTTCGACGAGCAGCTCGCCGTCGATCACCACCTCTGGGCTCACGATCGTGCCGTGCAATAGGATCCGGTCCGCGGCGCCGACCGTGATCGTCGGATCCGGACCGGTGTACGCGTCGGCCACGACCGGCGTGTCGAGCTGGCCGTCGTACGGCCCGCTGAACGGCGGGCTCGTCGATCCGCGGCAGCCGATGTCCGGTATTGCAACGATGCCAATAGCGAGCGATGCCCGGACGAGGTTCACCAGCGACGTCCGGACCGGCTTGGTGCCCACGATATGACGGTACAGGAGGTCGCTCGCTCATAGTGGCAAATCGCCCCACGCTTGCTCCGGCCCCCTCGGAAGACTACGTTCGCGCCCCATGCGCACCCTGCTTGCCCTCGCGCTCGTCGCGGCCACCGCATCGCCGGTGTTTGCCGACGGCGATCCCACCATCGAATTCGAACGCTTCAAGCTGCCGAACGGGCTCGAAGTGATCCTCGCTCCCGACTCCAGCGCGCCGCTCGTCGCGGTCGACGTCTGGTACCACGTCGGATCAGGTTACGAGGTCGCAGGCAAGAGCGGGTTCGCGCACCTGTTCGAGCACATGATGTTCCAAGGCTCGAAGAACGTCGGCGAGGATCGCCACTTCCCGATCCTCAAGAAGCTCGGCGCCGAGCAGATCAACGGCACAACGAACACCGACCGCACGAACTACTACGAGGTCGTGCCGGCGAATCAGCTCGAGACCGCGCTGTGGCTAGAGAGCGATCGGATGAGCCACCTGCTCGAGCTGCTGACGCCCGAGAGTCTGCACAACCAGATCGACGTCGTCCGCAACGAGAAGCGCCAGAACTACGACAACCGGCCGTATACGAAGGCGCTGTTCGCCGAATACGCGGCGCTGTTTCCAGAGGGCCATCCGTATCGCTACCTGACGATCGGCAAGCACGAAGACCTCGTCGGTGCGTCGGTCGACGACGTCAAGAAGTTCTTCCGCACCTGGTACGTCCCGGCGAATGCGACGATCGCGATCGTCGGCGACTTCGATCCGAAGACAGCTCGCGACCTCGTGACGAAGTGGTTCGGCACATTCCCGACGAGCCAGAAGCCGACGGTGTTGCACGTCCCGGCGCCGACCGTCGCAGCCAAGACGATCGAGGTCAACGACGATCAGTTCGCCAAGCTCGGCCAGATCAAGTTCGCGTGGCACTCGCCCGCGAACTTCGCCGACGGTGATGCCGAGCTCGACATCGCCGCGGATGCGCTGACCCGCGAAGGCGTTGGCCGGCTCTACAAGAAGCTGCGCTACGACAAGCAGCTCGCGCAAAGCGTGACTGCGAGCCAAGACGGCATGACGTTCTCAGGCGTGTTCGAGATCACGGTCCAGCTGCAGACCGGCGCCGATGTCGAGGAGGTCAAGAAGATCGTCACCGACGAGGTCGCGCGGTTGACCCGCGAGAACCTGTCCGCCGATGAGCTCGCTCGCGTCGTCGCCAACAACGAGGCGCGGATGATCTACGGGCTCGAGTCGGTGTTCGGTAAGGCGCAGCGGCTCGAGGAGTACAACCACTTTCTCGGCGCACCCGACAAGATCACCTGGGACCTCGATCGCTATCGCAAGACGACGCCGGACAAGGTCCGCGCGACCGTCGCGCGCTTCCTGTCGCCCGACCACATGATCACGATCGTCACTACGGCGACCGCGCGCCCGGAAGGCGAGCATCGCGGCCACGAAGGACACAAGCCCCACAACGACGACGCCGCGCACGGCGGAGGTGGCCAATGAAGACGCTGTCTAGCCTCGTCGCGATCTCGCTCGTCGCTGCGTGTGGTGGCAAGCCCGCGCCTGCCCCGGAAGCGCCGCGTCCACCCGAACCTGTCGCCGATCCCAAGCCAGCACCTGCGGAGAAGCCGATGAACGAACCGACCGTCACGCAGACTGCGGCGCCGCAAGA